>JAFMDS010000009.1 GCA_017857175.1 Candidatus Nanopelagicales bacterium
CCGTCGTCATCGACATGGGCCAATCTGTCCTTGCCCGGCGCAATCACGTCACTTTCAACCGTATGAGCACTGTCCATGGAGAGCACTTTTTTGAATCCCACACCGAGAGAGAGGACTTGAAAACCACCGCTGTCGGTAAAAGTAGGCCCATGCCAGTTCATGAATGAAGCCAGTCCGCCGGAGCGATCAATGATCTCGGGGCCCGGTTGAAGGTACAGGTGATAGGCGTTCGCCAAAATCGCTTGGGCGCCAAGATCGCGGATGCTCTCGGGTAGAACAGATTTAATGGTCGCCTTTGTGCCGACCGGAATAAATGCTGGTGTCTGAATTTCGCCGTGCGGGGTGACTAACGTTCCAGTTCGCCCTCTCCCATTGGAGAGTTCGGATTCAACCCTAAATCCGTGATTAGATTGAAATTCAGATTCAGGCACTGGCCAATGCTACATATTCACCGCTTTTTGGAATTGGCGGTCATAAGCAAGTCGCTTGTCAATGCCGAGAGTCATGAATTCGTCCACCGTTGACAACAACTCCGGTGTGGGGAATATCCATGGGTCCTCGACCAAATCCGGATCAACCTGCTCCATTGCCTCTTGGGCGCCCTCAACCGGACAGACATACTGCACCCATTCAGCCAGGCGTGCGGCGACCATCGGGTCGTAGTAGTAATTCATGAGCTTTTCAGCGTTGGCCTTGTGAGTTGCTACCGAGGGAATAAGCATGTTGTCTGCCCAGAGCATTCCACCACTCTCTGGGATGCCAAAGTCAAACTTCTTGCCCAGCGCCAAGACATCCCCCGACCAACCGATCGATGCAATGGCGTCTCCACTGTCTAGTGCCGCGATGTAATCATTGCCTGTCACCTGCCTGATAAACCCTTCATCCACTTTCTGCACCAGCACATCAAGCGCTTGATTGAATTGATCGTCGGTGAAATTGGCCATGTCAAATCCCAGCCAGTTCAGCATCAATCCCATGGAGTCGGGCATCTCTGTCAAAATCGTGATGCGTCCTTTGAGTGCTGGGTCAAAGAATTGATCCAGTGACGTTATCGATGAAATGCCCAATTCACGTTCGAGCAATGGTGTGTTCCAGCCGATTCCCGTGAACCCTGATTGCCATGGGAGCGAGTATTCGCGGCCAGGATCGAATGGAACGTCTTTGAGAGATGGAATTAAGTTAACCCAGTTGGGAATGAGATCTTTGTTCAGAGGAGCAGCGAATCCTGACTCGATAAAGAGTTCAACTCCCTCTTCCGTCAGGACAACGATGTCCCGATCAATGCTGCGCCCTTGCTCGAGGCTTGTTCGCACTTTGGCAAAAAATTCATTGCTGTCATTGATGTCGTCTGTGTAAGTGACTTCGATTCCCGTGAGCTCGGTGAAATCACTCAAAGTGGTGGGATTTTTCTTGGACACATCGATGTATTGGGGCCAATTGGAAAAACCGATCACCTTTTCCACATCAGATAGATCCTGCACCGTTGGCTCCGGCGTCGGTGTTGCTGTTGACGTTCCTGGCGTTGACTCAGATGTTGACGGAGTCACCGGAGTCGAGGTGGTGCCCGCCCCACAGGCCGTCACCGCTACTGCCGCGGTTCCCACGGCCGACGATGCAAGGAGATTTCTTCGAGTGATGTGTCTACGAAAAGTCATAACAAGAGGTTATGTGACATTTACCAACGGTTGTTAGCGCAACACATCACGATCGTGTCGCAAAAGCGTGTTCGAGTTCAGTAAATCCCTGCTCAAGGCACACGGATGGTTTCCAGTTCAAGAGTCTGCGAGTTTGTGAAATATCAAACCAGTGTGCAGTTCCGAGCTGCTCAACAAGAAAAGAAGTGAGGGGAGGTTCACTTTCACGAGACTTCCACGCGCGCTCAACGGAATAACCAGCAGCCAGCGCCGCACGAAAACTGACAGAGCGGGTTGGCGGGGACACTCCTGCAGCCAGACATATGCGTTCAAGTAGTTCACGAACCATTCTCGGCTCACCGTTGGTCACCATCAATGCTGCTCCCGAACCCGCCCGCGGGCTCTCCGCGGCCAAGACAAATGCCTCAGCAGCGTTGGTGACGTAGGTCGTGTCAATGAGAGAAAACCCTCCACCGATCAGGAAAAGCCTTCCCGCTTGAGCGCGTTGCACGATTCGGCCAATAAGTTGGGTGTCACCAGGACCCCACACCAAATGCGGTCGCAACGCAATCGTCGACAACTGGGAACTGTCTGCCGCCAAGACTTCTCGCTCAGCAATGGCTTTGGTCTTGCTGTACCAACCGCGCACCTGGTCGGGTTCGGCGATCGTCGCCCCTACGCCCATCAGCGAACTGCCCACATGGGCCACCGATGGGGACGACGCAAAGACGAAGCGCGGAATCCCTTGCTCGCGCACCGCAGCCAGTAGGCGAGAAGTAGCAACCACATTTGCGGACCTAAATTGCTCCTGCGTACCAACAATTCCCACTTTCGCCGCCAAGTGGATGACTGCGTCAGCACCGGCAAGCCATGAGTAAGTGCAATCTGGATCAGTTAAGTCCTGAAGAATCTCGTGGGTCCCGGGAATTGCACTGGGCGTCCTCTGAACCACAACGCAATCATGTCCGCGTGAGAGCAATTGGCGCACAATCGTGGAGCCCAATAGCCCCCTGCCACCCGTTATAACGATCTTCATACTGTGGCTCTCATTGCGCACCACTTAATTTCTTGGACGCCCACTGAGAAATTTTCTCTCGATGTAATTTGGCGTTATGCCTGATATCCATGGGAAGAGACTTTGTGACCAAAACCGCCGCAACTGGAACGCCCGCAACGGTTCGAACAGCGTCGTGGAGTTCTAATTCGGACCATTTCTTTTCACACACAACGACCACAACAACCACTTGGGCACCGTCAGGACCCACCCCAACACAAGCTGCCTGACTGACACCATCAATGCTTTCGACTCGTTGTTCAACGGGCACGGGCGTTACAACGCCGGTTGATGTACGCACCAAATGAGAGATTCGGCCTTCAACCCACAGTGAACCCTTCGGGTCGAGATGACCTACGTCACCTGTTCGATGCCACTCAGGGAAAAGATCTGCAGACTTGGTGGTGAAATGCAGGTGGTCGTATCCACTGCGCATATGTGGGGCTCGAATAACAATTTCACCAACGACATCAGGCTGATTTGAAAATTCGGTTGGATTTGAGAGTGGCGCTATACCAATTTCCACTCCAGAAACTGGCATTCCAACTGGGACACCGTGATCACTTTCCGAACTCATAATTTCATCGAGGGAAATATCCGTTAGAGGAAGTGCCTCAGTCATGCCATATGGAGTGCGAATACTGGCTGTCGGGAACAACTCAGCAACCTGTAGCAGCAGCGAGCGAGGAACCGGCGCACCAGCAGAAAGGACGAGGCGCAAGCTTGAGACATCCACGTTAGTCGTGTCTGATTGGCCAGAAGTCTTCACAACATTGGTCAAAGCTGCAGGTGATGCCCATAACAGCGTGCCACGAGCCCTGTTGACCGCTTGGACGAGGTGGTCATAGGTCAAGGAACTTGGGACACTTGAGTCCATCTCAGGTAGCACAGAGGCAATGCCCAATGCTGGACCAAAAACCACCCATGGCGCGAATGCGGCAACAATCACGTCATTCTCGGTCAAATTGTATTGCCGTGTTAGCACATTCACGGTCTCTTGAATTTTCGATCGCGTGTATCGAACACCCTTTGCCGGTCCGGTTGAACCTGATGTGAAGACGACGGCACCCAACAAATCACCCGAATGGGCGGTATCTTTGTTTGGTACCGCCACTCCCCTGATAGCAGACAATTTACTTGTGGTGAGTCGAATTCCTGGAATCTGGAGTGCTCGCATGATGGGCAGCGACTTGGGAATCCCAATGATGTGATCAGGATGCGCTCCCTTGAGAGCACGAATCATCCCGCGCAGCCCCAAACCTGAATCGGCCAAAACTATGCAGGCTCCAATGTTCCACGTGGCATAGATAAGTGCGATGAGTTCGGGACCCGGTGGAATCAGCAACGCAATTCGATCCCCTGACTTGACCCCCGCTGCAGCCAGGCCCGCACTGAACTCGGCAGTTCTCACGTTCAAGGTAGACCATGTAACGGTGAGTGAGCCTGATGATTTTCCTTGAACTACCAATGCAGCGCTGCCGGGAAATTTTCTTGCGCTGACACGCATTTGGGTTGAAAGGTCCACCAACTGCGAGTCGTTCAAATTCCCGTTGTTAATTTTTTGCTCGCGGCCAAGGTCAGAGATCCACGAGAGGACATCAGGGAACAAATTTGGGGCATCTTCGCTCACCAAATGAGAGGCACCTTCATATCGGTGAACCTGCGCGTGTGGCAGGCGCTCAATGAAGTCACGTAAATAAAGGTCAGAGAAAACAGGATCCTTGGGACCCCAACACAAAAGTACGGGTGTGTTTATCAGTAACTCCAGGTCCCGAGCCACAGCATCGAGGGTGGACCGCGATGGATGATCTGACTCAAACGGGATATCAGCAACAAAATCCTGCACTGATGTCCGGCGAGAACTCATTGAATATGGAGCAGCGAAAGCTTTCTGCACTACCTTTGGTATCCGTTTAAAGCTTAATGCCGTTGTTCCTCGAACAAAAATATTTGTCTTCTCAGTCACAGGTGAGAGCAATGCGCGTGCACGTGCGAGCCGAATGATGCCTGGACCCTTAAATGCTTCAGGTTGGTGCACCGCCGTGTTGAGCAGAATTACACCTTCAATCCTGCTGGGATCGCACCTGAGCTCACACTCCACCCAGCCGAGCGAAATCGGACCGCCCCAGTCGTGGGCGATGGACACGATGGGAGTGTCAATGTTCAAGGCCCCAACAAATCGGGTCAGGTCATCGATGCGTTGCGCCAGAATCCGAGGTTGCTCCAACCGCTCGGAGTACCCCATGCCCAGTTGATCGACGGCAATAACTCGCACATCACTCGGTGCAAGGGCGAGTAAATTACGCCACAGATAAGACCATGTTGGGTTCCCATGCACACAAACAATGGTTAGTCGTGCTGTCTCAGACCCTGCTGCCATGGAGTCGAGGAAATGAAAGGAACGTCGGATTCCATCTGCGTCTTCCACCTGAATAAAACGTGACCACGCGGGATCAACACCTGGAAGATCCTCAAATGGGATTGTTATTGGTGAGTGCGCCACTTACCAATCAATCTCGATGACGGCAGCGTTTAAACCGGACCCAATGCCCATGCAGGCAACACGGTCTCCAGAGTGCAGTGAGTCAACAGATTGTGCGAGGGTGAAAGGAACAGAAGCAGGACCAATATTTCCCTGTGTGGGGAATGTGGTGGGCACTTTTGCAGGGTCAATTCCCAGCGCCGCGATTACTGCCGCGTTGTGAACCTGGGAAACCTGATGGATGATGTAAAGGTCGAGGTCAGACCAGGAAAAAATATCCTGTGATGCATCCCAGGTTTCTTTTGCCAAGGCGACTCCGGCTTCGAGGAGACCACGACTGTCGGTGCGCATTGAATCCAAATCACCCATGCACAATTTATTGTGCTCGGTAGCGGCTCGACTAACACCACCGCGGAATCGATGCCCGCCAAATTTCGATGAATTCCCCAGGACCATCGCGGCCCCACCCGAGCCCAGTGTCAGTGTGGCAAATTGGTCAAGGACATCCTGCTTGGTCGTACTCGCGGACTTCAGTCGCTCAATTGTGGCTTCCTGCGGGCGCCTGCTGCCTTCTCCATCGACAACTAATGCGTAATCGATCTGGCCAGAGTCGATCATCATGGATGCAATTTGCATGCCATTGATGAATCCCAAACATGCGTTGCTCAGATCAAAATTGAGACAGCCAGGAGCCAGTCCCAATTGTTCGTGGACGTCGACCGCCGCTGAGGGTTCCAAGCGTTCCCTGCACACCGAAGTATCGATCAGCAATCCAATGTTCTCGGGGGCGACCCCAGCCTCAGCGATTGCTTTCGCGCCGGCCATCGCGGCCGCATCGGCGAAAGTAACATCGGGTGCCCACCAACGGCGCTCGATGATTCCCGCCAAAGATTCCAGCATTCCGGGTCGAAGCCCCACTCGCTCATAAGTATCAACCAACTGCTCATCGATTTCAGTGCTTGTGACAACTATGGGTGCTATGGCAGCGGTGACGGATAGCACCGATGTATCGGTGTACGTGAAAGTGGCATTAGCGCTTGCGCTGCCGAGTGTGGCATTGCCACTCATAGTGAACCTTTCCGAATGCGTGAACGCTAAGCCTGCCATGACTGACTCACTCTGTCTCGTTCAGGTCACACCCTGGGTTCTCGACTTGCGTTTGAGAGGCTTTGAGTCATAACTTACAGTGTGACCAGGGCCCGGAAAGCACCCACAACATGAGGAGATCAATGAGAGCTCGGCTCCGCACCGCCTCAACTGCCATCGGAGCGCTAGGCACCCTCATCCTTGTAACCTCAGGGAGCTTGAATGCATCGGCGGCCCCGAGCATGACCCCCTTGGATCAAATTCCACCAGCACTTCAATCTTTTTACGACCAACCTGTCAATTGGGCTTCGTGTGGTTCCGATTTATGTTCCGAAATCCGGGTACCTTTGGACTACCTGAGGCCTGAAGGCGATGTCATCACGCTGTCAGTCAGGAGGGTTGGCAACTCCGATCTGCCCTCGCTCTTTGTCAACCCTGGTGGTCCTGGGTCCGGTGGCACAGGATTGGCTCAGTATGTTCACAGCGCCATCAGCTCTGATCTCCGGAAAAGTTTTTCTATCGTTGGTTTTGATCCACGCGGAACAGGTGAGTCTGCACCAATAACCTGCATGACGGGCAAACAAGCAAATACTTGGTTGAGAACCGACGCAACACCGGATACTGCACAAGAAGTCCGCACATTGATGCGTCGCGCCGCCCAGATCTCACAAGGTTGTCTGAATTTTTCCAGCAAATTGGCTTCTCACATTGGCACCGATGAAACTGTTAAAGACATGGACATCATGCGCGGTGCATTGAAACAGGAAAAACTCAACTGGCTTGGTTTTTCCTATGGCACTTCGCTGGGATCTCGCTACTCCGAATTATTCCCTGAGTCCGTTGGCCGCATGGTTCTTGATGGTGCGGTAGATCCAGCACTTGATGCCATGCAGTTATCACGGGGCCAGTCCACGGGCTTCCAATTGGCCATCAAACGATTCAACAAGAAGTATCCCGGAACGGCTAGTTACATCAATAAGCTCTTTGGTCAACTTGATCACGCCCCGATGCGCACGGAGGGCCCGCAAAAGTTGGTGCAGAGCGAGGCACAAACTGCCGTTTTCTATTCTATGTACAGCCCATACCTTTGGTCCGACCTCAATGGAGCTCTCAATAAAGCTAAACGTGGAGACGGCACCGCGCTACAGGAAATTTCTTATGAAGCCAACGACCAGACCGCCCCTGCAAAATTTGCCACAAACTCATTGTCTGCCTTTTACGCCATCAACTGCTGGGATTTGCCCTCAACCCCAAAGGCCCCCGAATTAGCTCAAGCTGCAAAAAAGTGGTCGACCAGGGTGCTCGTACCTGAGTTGGCGGAATCAATGAGCTGGGGCAACGCCCCGTGCAGCCAATGGTTTGGTCACAGTGACACGGTCCCGGCTCCGATCCAAACGACCACGAGCGCGCCAATTCTCATTATCGGCACGACCTATGACCCGGCGACTCCGCTCGCCTGGGCCAAGTCACTTCACAATCAGATGCCCACGAGTTCACTGGTGACATTTGTTGGCGATGGGCATACCGCATATCTCAATGGAAATGCGTGTGTTGACAGTCATGTGAACAACTATTTGCTCACCGGAGTCGCGAGCACCAACGTGACATGCAGATCGTGATTTAACCTTCGTCCTTTTCAGAGTCTGAAGCATTTTCCACTTCAGCCAAGAATGCCTCCACTTGAGCCGCAATCTGATCAGCACTCGGTATATCGGCATCGGCTAGTCCACCCGCTCCGGCGGTCAACGCACTGGCAATTTGGTCATATTGAGCCTCGAGCGCGGTGACAACGGCAGCAAACTCCTGGTTGCCCTCCAATTGTTCGGCGACACTCTCTTGGGTTTGGGTTGCCAATTGCGGCAACTCGCCTCGGGGTATAGCAATGTCGGGTCCAGCCATGAGTCCATCGAGAAGTGCGATGGCGCCCTGTGGGTAATCAAATTGCACGAGATAGTGCGGTATCTGGGCAGTAATTCCCATGGACGAAAGCCCAGACTCCCCCAATTTAAGCTCCAGCATTGCGCCAACATGCCCTGGTACTTCAATCTCACCGATAACGGAACCCGCTCCAAAAAGTTGAGATTTATCGTTACCGTGCACGGTAAGTCCCAAAGGCCGGGTGTGCGGCAGCGGCCAAGGAATAGCCGACACCCCAACCGCTTGAGTGACTCCATAATTTGTGACCAGCAATTCGACGGCGGACAAAAACCGATTCCACTGGTAATCAGGCTCCGGGCCCGACAGGAACAGGAAGTGTTTGCCATGTGCATCAACAACGTCATGCAATGTGATTCGCGGGATGTCCATAGAAGCAAAGTGGTCCACGACAAATTTCATGCGCGGCCGCCGAGCCCGGTAATCTAATAATTCGTCGATATCAAAACTGGCAATCAACGTGTGGTCACAAGATTCGAGTATGTGCTCGCCAAGAAGACGGACCGCCCCACCTGCATCAACAAAGCCATTGAAAGCATGGACCAAAATTGGTGGGGTGCTGAAGGTGACGTCATTATGCTTCACGATCAACTCAGCTGGATCTCGCATCTCACTTCCCGCCTCTTCATTTGTTCACACAGCGCTTTATTGAATCTATCCCTTCTAGCAGTAAACCATGATCGTTCATCAAATGCCCACTCATGTGGATATGTCTTCGCGGAAGGCGAAATTCTCTCAATTGTCTACGAGGAGTCCCCTGCCTTTTTAGCCGTGGCTTTCTTGGACACAGTCTTTTTGGCAGTCGCTTTCTTGGGCGCAGTCTTTTTGGCAGTAGCCGTTTTCGCAGCAGCTTTCTTTGGCTTTGTCGGCTCTCCCTGTTCGTCCTGCTGGACCTCACGTGCGCTGTTCGTTGTGGACTGGTTACTGCTGGTCGCGAAAACCCATGGATCGGCGGCTATCGCTCCCGCTCGTTCAACTTCTTTACGTTTCCACCAGAAGAAACCCGCAACCGCAGTGGAAAGCAAAAATCCGAGGGCCACAACCTTCTTCGTGCTTTTCATGTGCCCAACGTAACAGTGAGAGCCCTAGTCAGTCACGTTTTTGATTGTCCTTGAGGTATTTCATAAACTCCGACTTGACCTGCGGGCCTGTCAGGAAACGCTCCTGCTCCGCAGGATCCAAGGTGAGGACAAACTCGCAAACCCTTGCCCAGGCAATTCCGATTGCACGTGTCAACGCACCTGCAACCGCGGCCGAAATCGCCGCTCCTGCTAGCTGTCCACCCGGCACGAACCGGAGTGCTTGTGTAACGGCATAACGCCCCGCCTGAGTTGCGCCCCCGGTAAGAATGGCGCCACCGGCAATACTGAGCGCACGCGAACGTGAATGAGACAAGCCATAGATGGCACTGATCCTGGCGATCATGGAAATTTGATTAGGCACTAGAAGAGCTGCATCCGCGATTGGGATTGGAACTGCGCCGATTCCACTCGCCACGAGCGCCGCCTGCTTAATGACCGCGGCGGCGGAATCTTTTTTTCGACGCACATCCACTCGCTGAGCTGCCGTTAATGCACTCGCTACCGCTTCAGGGACCACCTCATAGGTTGCATCGATAAGTTCTGTTAAGCCAAAAGCTATTGTTCCTGTAAATGAATCTGACAGTGCATTAGTCGCAAGGACTGCATTACCCGGAGTCAACTTAAGGCTTTGGATGTACGCCATAAATTCGGTTGCCTCAGGATGAATGATGATCTCACCTTGATCCATGTGCGCAGGAACCTGAGACATGACCATGACGACCGGCAGACCCATTTCTTGGATTGCTTTCACAAAACTGATTTGTGCGGACTCGAATCGTCGATCCGACCAACGAAATACGTACCAAACTGCATGAATTCGTTGGTCCATAGGATCTTTCGACTGGCGGGCAACTATTTTTTCGAGGCCTGCCAAAATCGCATTTCCTGATGTACCTGTTTCAAAGCCTTCGGAATCATAGATCCCGAGAAATCCACCGGGATGCTTGTGATAGTTCAGACCTTTCGTGACTGGAGTTCCTATCCCAGTTTTGGCAACGCTTTCGCCGAAGATCGCATTGATCAGGGTTGATTTGCCGCTCCCCGTCTTGCCAAAAACCGCCAAATTGAAACATCCCAGCGATTGGTATGCATCGGTGAATTCCTTGTCAAAGAGCCGAGAAACACCCGCGGCATCCAGTACCCCTTCAACGCCACGTGGATCGGGTGATGAATCCGACGCCGAACCTTTGTCACTCACGCTTAGACTTTACCTCTCGTCGGATTTCAAGGCCTAGGTTTATGGTGGTAACTATGGCACGCCAAGTATCCACCACCAAGAAACTGAGATCGGTCGTGATCCTTGGGCTCGTCCTCGGTGTTGTCGTTGCCGTGCTCTATGCCGCATCTTCCTATTTACCGCAGTCTGTGCGAGAAAATGTTCTCGGCGCTCCGGTGAGCGTTCCAGTCGAATATTCGAGTGTCATCAAAGAAGCGTCCGCCCGATGCCCTGTCGTGCCCCTCAATGTTTTCGCGGCTCAACTCCATGCGGAAAGTGGGTGGGATCCGAATGCGAAAAGCCCTGCGGGAGCGCGTGGGATTGCGCAATTCATGCCCAAAGTATGGAAGCAATATGCAATTGACGGAGACGGAGACGGTGAGATAGATGTGTGGAACCCCATCGACGCCATTCACAGCGCCGCCGAACTCAACTGCTTGAATCGCAAATTGGTGTCGGGGGTTTCGGGTAAACGAATTCAAAACATTCTTGCTGCATACAACGCAGGCTTTGGCGCCGTGCGTAAATATGACGGGATCCCTCCCTACCCAGAAACCGAAAACTACGTTCGCAAGATTTTGAAAAACAGCTCCACCCTGCAATGGCCATAGGCCTCACATGGATTACTTAATCACCACAATGGATTGAAGATTCTCCGCCACGAGCCTGCCATCGGCTGTCCATAGCCGTCGAAGTTCACTTGTAAAACCGTCAAATGCTGAACTAATGGTTGCCTCATGCAAGAGGGGCGCTCGCTCTCCGTTCACGCTTTCGATGGTTTCAGGGTCAATGAGCAAGTGCGCGCTGAAGGCCACGGTGGCCATGGGTCGCATTTCCTTCATAATCGAATACGAGACTGGCCACCAAGCATCGATGATCCCCATTAGTTCCGCGGCGGTCCAAAGACTTCCTGGCTTTGTTGCTGAGGGGATCCTGACCCAGCCGAGGGCCGTGTCGGATTCACCCATAGTGGGTAGCGGTGAAATTGGGCGATATTCGAGCCGTTGCGTGAAAGTCGGCGCCACCGGTGGACCGAGGGGAATGATCATGCACTCTTCGGCTGTAGCCACCTCTGGCATTACCGCGGACCCCCACTCTTTAAGTGGTGGTGTGATCTCGATGTTCCTTCGAGATCCCGTGATGATCTGAGCCCGAGCAACACTGCCCAGATTCGTACTGTCATCTTTGAAAGCATGCGGTGAAATATCGACTTCCCACGTTGACATGGCAGAACCCTGGCGTAGGCACTTGGCAGTCATTGTGTAATCCCCCACTACGACAGGCTCGAGAATTTGCGCCGAAATCGTGCGCAGGACCCGGTCAGTGCTTTCATGTGCGGCCACAATCTCAGCCATAGCCGTTATGGTCAAACCACCCCACGCACCACGACCCTGTTGCCATCCGTCGGCGACGGACCATTGTTCCGTGATGTGCTTGAGGCTCATCGCTGCTTTCCAATAACGACCATTGATCTAGGCACTGGCTGGCTTTGCGTCTGCCAAAGAGCCTGTACCTGCATTCGTATCAGTGTCAACCACTCCGGTTCCAGAACCTAATGCTGATTTCTTGATCCACTTTGACCATGGAATATTCCATAGGCCCCCCGGGCCGTTCCACGGTTCAACAATTTCGCCACCCGTGTTGGTGTAAAGGACAACGTCACCCGGAATTGTCTTGTTAAAGATCCATTCGGCATCCTGTTGAAACATGTTCGTGCATCCGTGTGAACCGTTGTAACGACCAATTCGACTGTAGGCCCATGGGGCCGAATGAATGAATTCACCCGTGGGCGTGAGTCGGGTGTTCCACTTGGCATCCAATTCATACTGGTCCTCAGGATCGGTCAGGCCCAGTGATTCACTCAGGTAGGTCTTGTCTTCTTCCTTTGCGGTACTAATCACCTTTGTGCCATTGCGAGTTTCCCATTCGTTCTTGCCAAGTGAAACCTTGAATGTTTTGACTTTCTCGCCGTCAATAAAAACCTTCATTTGGGTCGTTCGACCATCCACCTTCGCGACCAGCTTTCGTGCGGTGCGGAATTGGAATGTGGTGTTGAGCTTCTTGGAGCCAATTAACCAGGTCTTGCCGGACTTACCGAGCACCGCACGATCCAGCGTGGACACAATACGAATGATGGATCTTCCGGGCCAATAATCCTTGGGCCTGAACACCGCAGAACGCTCACTCACCCACCCCCATGCACCTGGAACGGCGCGTACTTTTCCATTGGGCAATTGGGCCGAAACATAAAGATGATTCTCAACAACCGCTTTGTCAGGGATATCTCTACTAAAAATGATTTTGGGGAGAGTCCCAACCCCAAGTGCGACCTTGGTGCCGTCAACTCCGAGAGAGTTGCTCGCAGCATTGAACTTTGCTCCAACCCATGCCCGCGGACTCGGCAACTTTGTGGGTTTATCCGGATCGGTGCCGCTCGGTGGTTGCGTTGTACCGACAACGGGACCGGTGGCAACACTCGAATCGACTACGGTGTACGAACCGGGCAAAAATTCCTGCTGCAACGAGGTACGCAAATAAACGCCGTAGCTTCGGGAGGCTTGAAGGCTCACCAAGTTGCACGTGGCTTGAGTTGCTGCAATCTCTTCAGCCGTGGGCTCTGCGCACGGCCACCACGTTTGGTTATCGAGTGAAACTTCGTAGATGTTTTCGCCAGCTGCCGTCGCAGGGTCAACTTCTACGACAGGGACGGGCGAATATGTCACTACCAAAGTTGTCGAGGTCGCTCCCGGTAGAACTGACACAATGGCTGGACTGGGTACCGTGACCTGCGATTTTTGTGCAGCTTGTGATGGGGAAATGAACAAACTTGACAAGCCAATGGAAACCACGCTGGCGACTGCGATAGCTCGCGCCATTTTTCGCATGATTTCAACTCCAAGTCCGTGTGTGACATTTAATGGCCCGATTTACAGGCTTGATGTATCGGCCCGATCCCCCGCTATACCAAGGATAAGCATGACAGTGCCGTAAAGACTAATCGCGCTCCCTAGTTTTGGAGCTACCAGGGGACAATCGCCCGGTCCTCCCAGAGCAGTCCCGTGAGCGCAGCCTCCGAGGAATTCACCTGCGACTGACGCTGGGCAAGGTCACTCGTGGCGAGCCAGACAATCGTTTCGGCTCCTTCCCGTGCCGAGCGGGCTGCATGAGGACCCCCCATGTTTGTCCGACAGTGATTCGGGCACATGGCATCCACCAGGACACCGCGCGCACCCCAATTCGTTTCCGCCGCAAAATTTCGAGTGAGCGCATTTAGCCCAGCTTTACTCACCCGATATGGCGCCAATCCGCCCGAGGTGCCTGGACCTGAAAACCTGCCCAAACAGGCCGAAACCGATACGACCCGTCCGTCCCTTCGGGAGACCATGCCCGGGGTGAAGAGCCTGATCGCATTGAAGGCCCCATCGAGATTAGTTGACATTACCCTCGACCACTCCTCGCTGGTGGTCCGTAAGGTTTTGGACATGTGAGCGCTCATGACACCTGCCGAAATTACGAGAACATCGGGTTCAGCAAGTGGCCCCAGGCGAGATGCTAATTCGTTCATTTCCTGGGCATCGCCAACATTGGCACCATCGCCCACGGCATCGATGTTCATCTCCTGCAATTGCTCAGCAGCAGCTATGCCTGACTCCTTGGTGTGGCCAAGCAAAACAACCGCGTAACCCAATTCACCGAGCGCGACCCCTGCCGCAAACCCAATACCCTGTGAGCCCCCCGTGATCACAACCGACTTGTTATTCATGGCCTAACCCTCTCGCATGAATTGGACACCTGCACCCTCATAATTGCACCGCGAGTAAAAGCCCTAGGCTTATGTCGCAATTAGGTCGCCTGTGAGAGGAAATAACGTGGCGCTTCAGCCTCCCGACCAATTTGGCCCGAACGACTGGCTAGTCGATGAGCTTTACCAGCAATATCTCGAGGACAAAAACTCGGTTGACCCCGCATGGTGGGAATTCTTTGACGACTTCACCCCACACGACAATGCGCTGCTGCCGGAGCAGGCCGCACACGCTGAACCACCTGCGCCAGCCACACCTGCGCAATCACCTGGGCAATCACCTTCGCCATCGCCGACACCAGCCGCCAAAACCGTCACAACCACTCCTGCTCCAGAACCGTCGGAGTACGTGCACAAGCTCAAAGGTCCTGCCGCGCGAGTTGTGACCAACATGGAAGAAAGCCTCACCGTTCCTACGGCCACCAGCGTGCGCTCGGTTCCCGTGAAACTCCTCTTCGACAACCGCACGGTGATTAATAACCATCTGGCGCGCGGCCGCGGAGGCAAGGTTTCATTCACTCACATGATTGGCTACGCCGTCATCCAGGCAATCAAGGCCCTGCCAGAGATGAATTATTCCTACACCGAACTTGACGGCAAGCCCGCCATTGCCCGCAATCCCGAGATCAACTTTGGGCTCGCAATTGACCTTGCTAAGCCCGATGGCTCTCGTCAGTTGTTAGTGCCCAATATCAAGGGCGCACAAAATATGGATTTCGCCGGTTTCTGGGCGACCTACGAAGACATTGTGCGTCGAGCGAGAAATAACAAGTTGACAGTGGAAGATTTCGCTGACACGACAGTGAGTTTGACCAATCCTGGAACCATCGGCACTAACCACTCCGTTCCACGACTTGTGGTGGGTCAAGGATGCATTGTGGGTGTGGGCTCCATGGAGTACCCAGCCCAATGGCAAGGTGCGTCTGAAGAAAATATCGTGCGCAATGCGGTCTCAAAGATTCTCACGCTCACCTCTACGTATGACCACCGAATTATTCAGGGTGCTCAGTCAGGTGAGTTCCTGAAAAAAGTGCATGCGCTGATATTGGGTGAGGACCAGTTTTACGACAATATTTTCCGCGATCTCCGCATACCTTATGAACCGATTCGTTGGGCGCAGGATATTTCAGCGAGCCACGAAACCGATCTTGATAAGAACGTGCGGGTCCAAGAGGTCATCCACGCTTACCGCGTTCGCGGCCACCTAATGGCTGATACTGATCCGCTTGAATATCACCAGCGTATGCACCCCGATCTAGATGTCCTGTCCCACGGCCTCACCCTGTGGGATCTCGATCGCGAGTTCGCGACCGGTGGTTTTGGTGGCAAGCCACTCATGAAATTACGTGAGATTCTTGGTGTCCTGAGGGACTCCTATACGCGCACGGTCGGCATCGAGTACATGCATATTCAGGATCCCGCCGAACGTAAGTGGATCCAAGATCGTGTGGAGATCCCCCACGTCAAGCCAAACCCCGCTGATCAACTTCGCGTACTCCGCAAACTGAATGAGGCAGAGGCACTCGAGTCATTCCTTCAAACCAAGTATGTTGGTCAAAAGAGATTCTCACTCGAAGGATCAGAGTCTTTAATCCCCATGCTGGATGAAATCCTGGCCCAATCCGCTGACAATGAAATCCTCGAAGTCGCAATTGGCATGCCCCACCGCGGGCGCCTGAACGTACTAGCCAACATTGCTGGCAAGTCCTTTGGGCAAATTTTCCGCGAGTTTGAAGGCGAGTACGCGGAGAATTCAGTACAAGGTTCAGGCGACGTTAAGTATCACCTCGGTACGACAGGTTCTTATGTCTCGGCAAACGGTGCGTACACATCGGTATACCTCGCGGCAAACCCCTCACACCTTGAAGCGGTCAACCCCGTGCTCGAAGGAATCGTTCGCGCAAAACAGGATCTGCTCCCAGCCGAATTGCGACACGACATTCTGCCAGTGTTAATTCACGGCGATGCTGCATTTGCGGGTCAGGGTGTTGTAGCAGAAACTCTCCAACTTTCTCAATTGCAGGGTTACCGCACTGGTGGAACAATGCACATAGTGGTGAATAACCAGGTTGGATTCACCACGTCACCTCGATACAGCCGTTCCTCGGTCTACCCGACTGATGTTGCGCGCATGGTGCAAGCACCCATCTTCCATGTAAATGGGGATGATCCCGAAGCCGTAATCTATGTCTCTCAATTAGCTTTTGATTTCCGTCAGGCATTCAACAAGGATGTCATCATTGACCTTGTCTGCTACCGACGCCGCGGTCACAATGAAGCTGATGATCCTTCTCTGACACAGCCGCTGATGTACTCGATAATTGATAACAAGCGGTCCGTGCGCAAGCATTACACCGAATCATTGATCGGCCGCGGTGACATAACGGTCGAAGAAGCCGAGGAAGCACTGAAACATTTCCAGGAACAACTGGAGCGTGTGTTCCAAGAAACAAGAGTCGATGAACCCGACGACGATTTTAGTCAACGAACCAGGGACATCATTGAGACTGGTCAATTAGAACTGGTGCCACAAAGCCCCAGCGCTGATGTCGATACGAGCATCACCCAAGATCAAATTGACACGATTATTCACTCCCAACTGACCTTGCCCGAGGGTTTCAATGTTCATCCACGACTTGCTCCTCAGTTGCAGCGTCGCAAGCAAATGGTCTCTGACGACACCATCGACTGGGGAATGGCAGAGGCAATGGCCGTTGGTTCACTCCTCATGGAGGGGCGCACGGTGCGATTGGCCGGCCAAGACTCACGTCGTGGAACTTTCGGACACCGCCACATGGTTATCGTGGACAAAGAGACCGGCTGGCAATACAAACCGCTCAAGCAGTGCTACCGCGATGGGGCGAAACTGTATGTCTACGACTCCTCACTGAGCGAATACGCCTGTTTGGGCTTTGAATACGGCTACTCGGTCGCACGCCCTGATGCACTTGTCATGTGGGAAGGCCAGTTCGGGGATTTCGTGAACGGCGCCCAAACAATCATCGACGAATTTATTTCTTCCGGCGAGCAAAAATGGGGCCAGCGCTCCAGCGTCACATTGCTCTTACCCCACGGACAAGAAGGCCAGGGGCCAGATCACAGCAGTGGTCGAATCGAGCGATTCCTGCAGATGTGTGCTCAAGACAATATGACGGTAGCGATGCCCAGCACGCCTGCGTCTTACTTCCACCTACTGCGCTGGCAAGTAATGGGCCGCCTTTCACGGCCGCTCATTTGTTTCACTCCCAAGTCACTGTTGCGCTCAAAACAATCAGTGTCAACGGTTGAGGACTTCACCACTGGTGTATTCCGACCGCTCCTACCCGACACAACCGTGACCGGCACAGCGACCAAACGAGTCTTGATGTGCAGTGGGAAGGTTTACTTCGACCTGCTCGCCTACCGCGAGAAACACCAAATAACCGACACCGCCATTGTGCGACTCGAGCGCCTTTACCCGCTTCCCCCCATCAGCCTTCCCGCAATGAGTGCGCAATACCCCGATGCGGAAATTAGATGGGTACAAGAGGAGCCTGCCAACCAAGGCGGTTGGTCATTCATTGCGATGAACGCACCGAGCATGATCAACCGGGCGATAACCTGCATCTCACGCCCCGCATCATCAGCTCCTGCGGTTGGAACGCACCAGCGGCATGAAGAGGATCAAAGGATTTTGATCGAATCGGCATTCGCCTAGTTCAAAACTTGTCAATTGTCACTACGAGAATTTTTTGGGGTTACGCCATGTATGACACTGATCGGGGCGCAGAAGAACTGGCCCGCCGCCGTGGGGAAGAGGAAGTTTCACTCGCATGGGTCGCTGAACGGTGTGAGGAGTTTGTAAACCTCAATCCCGAGTTTGAGACCGCGGTGGATCGCCTGACAACCTGGCTGGCTCGCCTCGACGACCTCGATGACGAATAGGCTCGTCAACTAATTCGACGCCAAATTTTTGCCCGAACCAACTCGGGAGCTATTGCACCAAAACTACGAGAGTCGGTGCTGACCTCGCGATTATCTCCCTCGACCCACCAACCTTCAGACCCCTTGGATACCAACCTCTTTACTTCCAGCAAATCAGGCCTATTCGGATGGCAGAACACAATCATGTCATTGGCTCGGATATGCCACCTGCCTCGAAGTGCCAGCCAAATCTGTCCGTTGCCCAAAGTCGGCTCCATCGAGGGGCCAATAATCGTGACACGAAGCATGGGGTTCCAGCACAAGGACATGCCCCCGAGGCTATCTGACTCAGAGTCGATGATCCATGTAATGGACCTCGTTCACAGGCCTCTTGCGATGGCGCATTCTCCGACTAGGCTTGGGTCAAGACACGGTGCAATTCCACGCCGATACTGAACCTAATGAGGAGAAAAGAATGCGCAAGCAACTGACCACGAGATTGCTCACAGCACTCGCCCGGACTTCTGACATCACAGCGTACGCTCATTGTGACCTGCCTTGCGGCGTCTACGATCCGGCACAGGCACGTTTGGAAGCTGAGTCAGTCAAGGCATGCATGGAAAAGTACCACGCATCCGATGATCCCATTTTCCGCGAGCGCGCAATTAGCATCAAGGAAGATCGCTCACACATGGTGAAAGAGCACCTGTGGGTTTTGTGGACCGACTATTTCAAGGCTCCACATTTTGAGAAGTACCCGCAACTCAATGACCTTTTCAATCAGGCAACAAAATTGGCAGGCGCAGGTGGCACCAAAGGAAGCGTCGACGTTGCAGTAGCCGATCAACTCCTGGGCAAGATCGATGAGATCGCCGCAATCTTCTGGGAAACCAAGAAGGCCTAACTGTTCGTGTCTGACTTTCGAATTCGCCCAGCACAAATGGGCGACGAACTCGAAATCGTGGCTATGGTCCGCGAGCTTGCTGAGTATGAGCAAGCCGCGGACCTCGCTATTGCTACTCCTGAACAATTTGCACATGCCCTCTTTGAGGATTCCCCCACCGTATTTGCGTATATCGCCGAATTAATGGACGGAACCGTCGTTGGCTTTGCCCTATGGTTTCGAAATTTCTCAACCTGGCAAGGGAAACATGGAATTTATCTCGAGGATCTTTATGTGCGCCCCAGCCACAGGGGACACGGTGTTGGCCAGGCACTGTTAGCCACACTCGCAGCCAAATGCGAAAGCCAAGGATACCCTCGGTTTGAGTGGTGGGTCCTTGATTGGAATGACTCTGCCCGCAAAGTCTATGAACATCTTGGTGCCGAACCCTTGACAGAGTGGATCCCCTATCGACTCACCGGTGACAAACTGGTGCATCTGGCCAATAAGGAGTTGAAATCATGAGTCCGCTCATTGAATTCAACCTTCCCGCCAGCGCGGAATTCGTCTCACTCATTCGACAGGTTGCGGCCGCGGCCAGTGTTCGCGCTGACTTCACGGTCGACGGAATCGACGATGCAAAACTGGCCTGCGACGAAGCCGCCACGATGGTCATTCAAAATGCTCTCCAAGGTTCACATTTCCGGTGGGTATGGAATGTTCAACCGAAAATTCTCCACGTCCACACAAGCGCGCCCACGGCCATCGCAGCCCTTCCCAATTTTGCTGAACAAGAGGGATTCACCTGGACCGTCATTAACACAGTTGCTCACGATCTCAACATTGAACTGATCGACGGCGAAATACATATTGATTTTTACGTGAGAGACGCGATTTCCTAGCTATGCAAGCGGGGGAAGCTAGTGATCTCATCATTGAATTGCGTGCTCCCGACACAACGCCACGTCGCCACCAACAAATCCTTGAATCACTTGTCGCTTCCCATCAGGGCCTTGTTCATCATTTCATCAAAGTAAGAGATGCTTATGATCGAGAAGATTTGGCACAGGTGGGCAATATTGGATTACTCAACGCCATAGACAGATTCGACCCCACGAGAAAAATTGCTTTTAGCACTTTTGCAGGGACACAGATACGGGGTGAAATTTCACACTACCTCAGGGACAAACAAGACCTAGTGCATGTCCCGCGGCCCGTGCAAGAAAATGCAAAGGTTGTGAGTGCAGCAATAGAAATTCTGGGAGGACAGCTCGGGCATTCCCCCACGGTCGCAGAAATAAATGCACACTGTGGGCTAGACACTAGTGCAATTCTTGAGGCACTTGAGAGTGCAAGCGTCAGGAGTATGCGGACGCTGAGTGCGGCTGAAAATTGGGATTTGCCCATGCACGGCGATTCCGATTTTGAATCTGCGGAGACCTGGGCGACATTGCACCCGGCACTTGAGCGTCTTTCGACCGAAGATCGGCGTCTACTCGGGATGCGATTCGTCGAAGGTCTTAGTCAAACCCAAATTGCCCAGCAGTTAGGCATGCATCAGGTTTCGGTGGGGAGAAACATTGATCGGATTAGAGCTCAGATGCGTCGCGATACAGGTGAGCTGTCACCGGACGAGTGAATGAAAGCGCAACGCAGGCGACAGCGATGACCGTGACTGACCAGCCAATTATCCGCTCGGTGCTTCCAGCAGAACCCATCAATGGCACGCTCACAACCAGTCCCAGCAGCTGCGCCAATATAAATGGTGAGCGGGCCCAAGTGCTCCCCCGCCACCAGCCCATGGCTACGAGGAGCAGCGCAGCGCCAAACACGAGGAATATCAAGATTTCTAATGTCACGCCGGGAGCGTTAGCAACTTCGGCAGGCCCGGTGATGCCAAAGCGAAGCACGCCGATAGTTACCAGGACACCATATGCAATAAAAAAGAGTCCTTCGAAACCAGAAACGACTGCCAAAATACGCACTCGCGCTTTCCCATCAAGACCACCACCACCGGATTCCACGAGCTCAGGCTATTGCACCGGATGTTCTTCCACACCGCCAAAGCCGTAGAGTCACATCATGCGCGCCATCATGGTGGTCAACCCCAACGCCACTACCACGTCGCCACGAGTGACTGACGTTATCGTGCGCGCACTTTCCAACGATTTTGAACTTGAAGTCACTATGACCAATCACCGCGGTCATGCTTTTTCACTTGGCGAATATGCCCAGAATGAAGCAATCCCGATCGCATTTACTTTGGGCGGTGATGGAGTTGTTAATGAATTCGTCAATGGACTACTACATGATGGACCCTCACAGACCGTCCTCGCTCCAATTCCTGGCGGCAGTGGAAATGTCTTTGCCCGGGCACTGGGAATTCCTGCAGACCCGGTGGAGGCCACCGGCGCGATACTGGAGGCGATCCGAGAGGGAAATGACCGGGAAATCAATATTGGTCACATTCACGCCGAAACCGCATCAGGTGAAATTATTGAACGATACTTTTTGGCAAACGCCGGCCTCGGTTTTGATGCGCAAATAATCGAGGCTATGGACAAGGAACGCGATGCGGGCCACGTGGCCTCCCCTCGTCGATACCTGCTCACGACGGTCCGAGAATATTTCACTAATACGGATCGAAAATCCACGGCCCTACAGATTGGCAGAGTCGGAACAGAGGCCATAGAACATGTTTTCATTGCCCTAGTTCAGAATGCTTCGCCCTGGACATTCTTCAAATCATGGGCCCTCGACCCCAATCCCGCGGCAAGCTTTGACACTGGTCTCGATGTGTTTATTGTGCGCAAATTAGATTTGGTGAGCACACTATTAGCCGCAGGGAAGGTGATTGCTCGGACGAGAAATAAATCTGCGGCAAACGCTTACACATCCTGGCACGACCAACGAGAATTCTGGGCCAATTCCTTAGAGCCAGTTCCCCTCCAAGCAGATGGTGAAGGGCTTGGCATGATCGTCGGTGCCCAATTTAGTAGTAGACCAAGGGCGTTGCGGACCGTGAATGTCCTGAGCAAATAACGGATATTTAGGATAAATCGCCTATATGTGACCTAGAGCACAGTCGAATTGGCCTATTCTCCTAAAAAATCCGCAGTAATCCCTTGTTTGAAAGCCAAAGGTCTGGGAACCTAGTCCTTGCCCTTGTTTTGACGGGCTGGCCTTCTTCCCCTTCAGGCCAGTGAAGCGAACCTTCACCCTGAGTGGAAGCCAGCACGTGAAAGCATTCACAGGTACTGGCGAACCCAGTACACCAGCACAGATGGAGTGATTACGCATGGACTGGCGCCACGAGGCAGCCTGCCGTGACGAAGACCCTGAGTTGTTCTTCCCAATCGGCAATACCGGACCTGCATTAGTCCAAATCGATGAGGCTAAGGCTGTGTGCCGCCGTTGCCCTGTAGTCGATGACTGTCTGCGATGGGCGCTTGAAACCGGCCAAGACTCTGGCGTCTGGGGCGGACTTAGCGAGGACGAGCGTCGAGCTCTCAAACGTCGCAATGCTCGCCTTCGGGCCCGCACCACCGCCTAAGCCACCATATATTAGGCGGACCCTCTCGGCAGCGGTACTTCAATGCGAGCATATGTTCCTTCGCCCCGAATCGGATCCAAGGCGAATATTCCTTGCATCTCGTGGGTGACCAAATCAGCCACGATGCTAAGGCCCAATCCTGCTTCGCCCGAATGTCCATTTCCGTTATCTCGAACATGTGCGGTCAGTACCTGATTGGCTCGCGAAATTTCAACCTCGACCCGATCGGCGCCAGAATGTTCCAACGCATTGTGCACGAGTTCGGAGAGGCTCATGGCCAAGGGGGTTGCAATCTTTGCCGGAAGCATGCCACCTGATCCAAGGCGTACCAACGCGGTGCCCGAGCTGACCTCGATTGCTAAATCGATTACTGCATCGAGAATATGATCAATATCCACACGCGAATCCGAGCTCTCAGATAACACGTCATGGATCGCTGCAATTGCACCAATTCTCGCTTGAGCATCGGCTAACACTTCCCGTGTTTCATCATGCTTAGCGCGACGCGCTTGAAGCCGCAAAAGCGAGTTCACCATTTGAAGGTTATTTTTGACCCGATGATTGATTTCCTTAATCGTGGCATCCTTTGAAAGCAGAGCTTTCTGATGCGCACGCATACCTGTGACATCCTTGAGAACAATGACGGTTCTACGGGAATCTGGCCCAGGTCCTGAACCGTGATCATCGAGTGCGATTGCAGTCATCATGATTGTAGCTTCAGTGCCAAAAAGATCTGCAACACCTGTGTGGCCCCCACGTGCAACAGCGCGCAATTTCTGAGAGACACCTGCGGGGGAATCACTCATTTTCATCACCACCGTGTGGAAGTCCTGTCCAACAAGATTTGTGGCTAAACCCAATCGTCGAAATGCGCTGACTCCATTGGGGCTAGCAAAATCAACAACGCCGTGATGATCGAGTCGAATCAGACCATCGCCCACCCGAGGCTGGTCCCATGAACCGAATGCATCGCGATCCTGAACCACCCACGGGTGGTTTCCCGTATTTGCGCCAACCATTGCCAGCAGGGAATCAGCAGTTTCGAGGTAAACCTGCTCTAACTGGCCGAGTGCTCGTGAGGACTGGGATGCGTGCCGCGCGATAACCGCAATGACATCCCCGTCCCAACTCACCGGATAGGCCTCGACCGTCGTAGGGATTAATGGGCTTAAAGCACTGCGCACGATACTTGCCCGCCCCAGTGCCTCGGCCTGATCAAGTTGTTGGTTTCTCCCTCGAGGACTAAAGGTGCCCGTTGCATCCTTGGCCAAGTTTGTTGGAGCTGTCGACGGACGTACTTGAGCTACTGCGAGAAGCCCCGCTTCATTCCATGTTGGCACCCACATCACGAGGTCGCTCAATGCAAGGTCGGCGACAATGCCCCACTGGTCCGTGAGTGCTACGAGGTAGTTGATAGCAGACGGACTCAATTCAGTGCGCTGCTCAAGTAACTTCGCCACATGCCCCACGCGGACAGACTAACGTGGGCACATGCCCGAACATGCAAATACCGATGCCAATGTCTCTGAGTCAACTGCCCCGCCAGCGGCTGGTCACCAGGTGGTCGCAGCAGCAGAAGCCTTTCACGTCAAGCACCTGTTTACCCTCTCGGGCGCCCACATATTCCCTCTCTACGATGCGTGCGAAAAACGGCCACATGCGCCGAAACTCATCGACACGCGACATGAGCAAACCGCTGGTTTCGCGGCAGAGGGAACAGCTCGCCTAACCAGAACCCCTGGATTTGTAGCGGCAACGGCCGGTCCGGGTGTAACGAACTTGGTCACACCAATGACAAGTGCACTCTTTAACGGCGCACCCGTTGTCGCGATTGGTGGACGAGCCCCTGAATATCGCTGGGGGTCAGGCGCGCTCCAGGAACTCGATCACATACCTATTCTTGATTCGATAACGAAATCAGCGCAAACAGCTCACACGGTGGACACCGTGGGTCCGTTGAGTTATCAGGCCTTTGCAACTGCCAACTCACCACACCGGGGGCCAACGTTTCTGGACATCCCCATGGACACCCTTTTTAGTCCCGCACCAGACCACTTGGCTGCGTTACCTGATGCCTCAGAAAAAGTAGACCTCGATGATCTTTCGCGCATTATCGAGTCGCTGAGAATCAGCGAGCGACCTGTTGTCATCATTGGTACCGATGTGTGGCAAGGGATGGCCGAATCCCAGTTCCTTGAGTTCACTCAGCGTGCTCACATACCTGTTGTAGCAAATGGGATGGCCCGTGGAATTTTGCCACCTACAAACCCACTCCTTGTAACAGCTGCTCGGTCATTCGCCTTGAAGAGTGCAGACCTCATCATGGTGATCGGAACACCATTGGATTTCCGTTTAAACTATGGAGACTTTGGCAGCGCAGTGCTCATTCACATTACGGATCTTGAACACGGTCCCGCACCTGAAAACACACTCCGCTTGACGGGCGATCTACGCCAGGTCCTTCCGGAGTTGACCGCCCAGATCACCGAACAGTGCGCACCCGAATCATGGTGCCAAGAATTGGCCACCCAGACGCATGAGTCTCGTCTCAAAAACACTCAACTCATGGATTCCGAGGGCGCCATGATTAATCCTGCGCGGATTTACCGTGAACTCATCCCTCGATTAACCGAATCCACCATCACTATCGGCGACGGCGGAGATTTCGTTTCTTTCGCCGGCAAGTTCATTGAGCCATCCCAGCCTGGCCGCTGGCTTGACCCAGGCCCGTTCGGTGCCCTCGGAACCGCAATGGGTTACACATTGGCCGCTGGGCTTGCATTCCCCAGTGATCCTCTCGTACTCCTGCTCGGTGACGGAGCAGCGGGATTCTCCCTCATGGATGTTGACTCGTTGGTACGCCACAAGATCCCCGCAACCATCGTGGTGGGGAATAATCAGGGCTGGGGCTTGGAACGGCACCCAATGCGATTCCTATATGGATACGACGTTCTCGCCGAATTAGAGGCAAGTCGTTATGACCAAGTTGTTGGCGCGCTCGGAGGTGCAGGCGAAGTGGTAACAGAGGCATCAGACATTGGACCGGCACTCGACCGGGCTATGAATTCGGGTGTTCCTTATCTGGTGAACATCATGACTGATCCCGAGGTTGCCTACCCGCGCACGACTACAGGGGTTTAGACCGTTTCCTAGTGTGGGTTTACCTCGGGATTTAATCCCGCATTTTTGAGAAAGGTCGCACGATTAACATGCGCTCGTGTGATCACTCCACTTGCAATAACCATTCCGGAGTCATTCGTGGCTTCAACAGAGTATGAAATCCTGTTTCCGCTGATCTCTGCCACACGAGCACTCACGCGGATAGTTTCGCCCACTAGTGAGGTCATCTTGTGACGGAGGTCAATATGTGTGCCGACGGTAGTGCAGCTCTGCGCAAGTACTGACTTTGTTGCCTCGACACAGGCGTGTTCAGCCCAGGCAACGAGTCGAGGTGTGGCCAAAACCGGGACATCGCCACTACCCAAGGCAATGGCTAGGTCACCTTCAGTCACTGTGAAGGACAACTCTGCACTCAAACCCTCATGCGAGTCCGCTACCGAGGTCATGCAGGTGCAGGTCATTTCAGGCAAGGACAACGAGGATGTCTCCCTCATTAACAACATCGCCAACAGCAACACCTATCTCTTGGACCGTGCCCGCAATATCTGCGAGTACCGGTATCTCCATTTTCATGGATTCAAGGATCAATAGAGTCTCACCTGCGATAACCGTGGCACCGACTTCAATTTCGATGGAATGCACGGATGCCACCATCTCGGCGCAAATGGATTTTGGCATGTGAACTCCCTGGACTAGACCTGTCAGTGTGGACGCAGCATATCGACTCTCGCCCCTCTGAACACATGACGCCACTTTTCACAAACAAAGGGACTCAACTCACTGAATCAAGCAGTTCCACACCGTTATTTCTCACAGAGTTCACTCGTTTGCTCACGGGACGCGCAACAAGGCCGTTGGGAGCACTAGCCATGACCGAATCCAAGATGGACAACGCGTCGGCAGAACCAATATCGGGATCTAGCCATTCACTCCACATTTCTTTAGGAATCATCGCTGGCATTCGATCATGAACATGAGCAATATTTTGTGCTGCACTCATCGTGATAATTGCGCAGGTGGGAACAGTGTGACCGTCAATTGAACTGGGTGCAAGAATTCCCCCCATCGCAAGAACAGGTTTTTGAGGATCCGTGATAAAAAATGGATCTTTTGCTGGACGCATCCATTCGTAGTATCCACTCGCAGGAATGATGCAACGCGATCCGGCGAAGGACTTTTTAAAGGTGGATTTCTCGGCCACACTTTCGCCTCGAGCATTGACCAGCAGCATAGGTTTACTCGAGCTCCATGCTGGCACAATTCCCCAACGAACATTTTCAATGAACCGTGCCCCTTGACGCGCGACAACGATGGGGACCTTGGTTGTTGGTGCAACGTTGTAATTGGGTTTTGGGATATCTCCCAGAATCTCGGCATCAAATTCGCTAACCAAAACAGCCGGATCCGCCGCCAGCACATACCGTCCACACACACGGCAATAATAGGCATCATTGGGAGACACCCTCGAAAGGCTTCAAGGCTGGGATGAAACACTAAGAACATGATTGATGAATCGTTGGAACTTTGGCCAGCCCCCTTGGCCCTCGCACAACTTGATTCTTCATTTCATTTGACTGGATCTAAGTCGATCAGCAATCGCGCGTTGGTCCTCGCTGCCTTGTCTGATTCGCCAACTCACGTCAGGTCACTCCTTGATGCTCGCGATACGCAGTTGATGATTGCAGGACTTCAAGCTTTAGGTGTTGAGATTTCGTCAACCGGCAACGATGCTGCCGGCAACATAAACGTAGAGGTCACCCCCCACTTTTTGCAGGGACCTGCGCACATCGATGTCGGCCTGGCCGGCACCGTGATGCGCTTCCTACCGCCCGTTGCCGCACTCGCTCGTGGGGACATTTACTTCGATGGGGATGCAGCTGCCCGCAAGAGGCCTATGGCCACCTTGCTTGAGGCCCTGAAAGATCTTGGAGTTTCAGTTGAAGATCGAGGCCGCCTACCATTTCTCATTCACGGCACAGGACGCATGCTCGGTGGCGAGGTGATCCTCGATGCATCACGCTCAAGCCAGTTCGTCTCAGCTCTCCTATTAAGCGCCGCACGGTGCGAAAGTGGGGCAACTATTCGTCACGTGCCCGCGGACCTATCGCGACCATCCACCGTTCCTAGCTTGCCCCATGTACGCATGACAATCGCAATGTTGAAGCAGCATGGCGTGACCGTTCACAACAGCAATGACAACATGTGGCACGTAGACCCTCAGGAGATTCAAGCAATCGATGTCGATATTGAAGGTGATCTCTCCAATGCCACTCCCTACTTTGCAGCGACAATGGTCGCGGGTGGCACAGTGAGCTGTCGAGACTGGCCAGCAGACTCACTGCAACCGGTCGCACGTGTGTGCGAGGTTTTCTCGGCAATGGGGGCCACCATTAATCGCGATGGAGAGAGATTGACGTTCAGC
Organism: Candidatus Nanopelagicales bacterium; assembly: GCA_017857175.1. Taxonomy (GTDB): domain Bacteria; phylum Actinomycetota; class Actinomycetes; order S36-B12; family S36-B12; genus UBA4592. The sequence continues at coordinate 28,173 of JAFMDS010000009.1, forward strand.
AGCAATGGAACAATTCACGCAATAGACGCCGACCTCGCTGACATCGGTGAAATCGCACCGACCATCGTTGCGTTGTGCTCCTTTGCGGAAGGGCCCTCGGTCATTACCGGAATTGGACACCTCCGCGGTCACGAAACTGATCGGCTGGCTGCGCTTGCTCGAGAGTTCAATGCCTTGGGGGGCGAAATTATTGAAGGTCCAGATCAACTCACCATCAACCCTCGACAACTCGTAGGCGGAATTTTTCACACCTATGAAGATCACCGAATGGCCACAGCGGGGGCGATCATCGGACTTCGGGTGCCCGGCATACTTGTTGAGAACATTGAAACAACGAGCAAGACAATTCCAAACTTCCCTCAACGCTGGCAGGACCTTTTGAGCCTGTGAAGCCATCTCGCCTCGATGAAGACGATATTCGGATCCGCCCAGGGCGTTCGAAGTCCCGACCGCGAACAAAAGATCGACCTCAACACACGGACGCCATTGCAGGTTCTGTAACAACCGTAGATCGTGGACGCTTCACAGTCCTTCTTGACAATGGCACTGAAATATTCGCGGTGAAAGCTCGAGAGTTGGGTCGCAAGGGAATTGTCGTAGGTGACCGAGTGTCCGTCATCGGTGATTCCAGCGGTGATGCGGATTCGCAGGCACGGATTATCCGGCGCGATACCCGAATTACTGTCCTACGCCGCACCGCGGACGACAATGACCCTCAGGAACGCGTCATCGTGGCGAATGCCACCCACATGGGAATTGTTGTTGCGGCCGCAAACCCGGAACCGCGAACTGGATTAATTGATCGAGCGTTAGTTGCTGCTATCGACGCCAGGATTGCGCCTTTTCTCATCATCACAAAGGCCGACTTGGCTGACCCACAAATTCTCGCCCGAAATTACTCTGCCTTAAAACTGCCTGTTTTTACGGTAACCAACGGACTCGCCACGGAGGAATTGCGCCAGCACATTGATGGACAAATATCTGTATTCGTAGGTCACTCCGGGGTCGGTAAATCTACTTTGATAAACCAACTCGTTCCAGATGCTCAACGGGTGACCGGTTCGGTCAATGATCTGACAGGCAAAGGCAAACATACGTCCACGAGCGTGATTGCTTTCCCACTTCCCGGTACCGCAAGTAATCCGGGCATTGTCATTGACACTCCAGGAATTCGATCATTCGGGTTGGCGCACGTGGAGCGAGAAGTGATCCTGGACTCCTTCACCGACCTGCATCCCTGGATGCAGTCTTGTCCGCGCGCCTGTAGCCATGACGAAGAAGAATGTGGACTCAACATGGTCACCGACCCCCTAACCCTGCAGCGGGTAGATTCCCTGCGTGCTCTCCTGACGGGCAATTCAGACGCAGGAACGTACTGAACCAAGCCCACTAGACTGAATGAGTGAATCCGCAGATGCTGTGTTCCCCCGATGATCTCACACTGGCACATAGCCTTGCAGATCAAGCAGATGCACTAACCCTTTCACGATTTCGCGCGCATGACCTTGTTGTGGAGAAGAAACCTGATCTCACTGAGGTTTCTGACGCAGATAAAAGTGTGGAATTGGGGCTGCGCTCAATCCTCCGACGGGAGCGCCCTTCCGATGGCGTTATCGGCGAGGAATTTGCGCAAACAAGCGGATCCGAGCGAACATGGATCATTGACCCCATTGATGGCACCAAGAATTATGTTCGAGGAGTTCCCGTTTGGGCCACCCTCATTGCTTTGCGTGATGACTCAGGAATTGGACTCGGTCTTGTCAGCGCACCCGCACTCGGACGACGTTGGTGGGCACTGCGCGGACATGGAGCCTGGACGCGAGAAAGCTTTTTGAACACGGGCGTTGCGCGACAAATTCGTGTCAGCGGGGTTAGCGAAATTTCTCACGCCTCTGTGTCCACCAGTGATCCAACGGGCTGGAACAAAGAGTCAAAGGACGCACTGGAAGAAATTGCCTGGCGCAATCGCGCCTACGGAGACTTCTGGTCCCATTGTTTGGTGGCTGAAGGCGCGGTTGATATTGCCGCGGAGCCTGAACTAGCCCTCTATGACTACGCGGCACTCATCCCAATTCTGATGGAATCTGGTGGCATGGCCACGCAATTTGACGGTCATCCCCTCCCCGTTTTTGACGCACAAGCCAATCCAAGTTTTCTCACAACGAATGCCAAATTACATGTGTTCGTCACCGAATTGCTGAATCCCTAGACAGAGCCCTGCTGTTGGGTTAAGACTGTGCAATGGGAGGTAAACATGAAACTTGCAACAATCCTTGCCGGCAAGGGTTCTCACGTAGTCACCATTGCCCCGAGTGCCAACATTCGTGAACTTCTCTCGCTACTCGCAGAGCACAAAGTTGGAGCCCTCGTGGTGTCGACCGATGGCCGGTCGATTTCAGGAATCGTCTCGGAGCGCGATGTCGTGCGAGCATTCTCCAACTCCGACAATCCCTACGACGACTCGGTCTCAAGCATCATGACGAGTGAGGTATTCGTTGCTCCACCCGAGGCGCATGTTGATGAACTCATGGAGATCATGACTTCGCGGCGCGTTCGACATATTCCCGTGACCGATGAAACTGGCGGCCTTCTCGGGATCGTCAGTATCGGGGACATCGTCAAGTCACGTTTGGGCGAGCTAGAGAGCGAAAAGGAAGCCTTGCTCGGATACATTACAAACGGCGGGTAATCGGAATAAGCAGGTAACACTCAGCGCACGCTAATGATTACGCACGCTAATGATTACGCACGCTAATGAGCACGCGCGCTAATGAGCACGCGCACTCCCCCACGAGGTCGGATGGTGACCATCGGTTCGCCCACTGGCATTCGGGCCCCAGCGGGATAACGGACCGCAAATTGGCGAGTGAGTTGAGCTAGCAAAAGCACGCCCTCAATATAAGCAAAATCTTTACCAATGCATTGGCGTAACCCTGCACCAAATGGAATGTAGGACTCTCGGGAATATTCGCGCAAGAAACGCTTGGCGTCAAATTTATTCGCGTTGGGCCAAACGTCAGGGTGCTGATGAAGAAGAGCCGGGCTGAGAATAATAAGAGCGCCTGCTGGGATTTCATGACCGTCAATGGTGTCCGGGCCTAGCGCTTTGCGAGTGATTAGCCAGGCTGGTGGATACACACGTAAGACCTCTTCAAAAAATGCACGTGTCAATGGCAAGCTATCAACGGAAGCGCCGTTATCCGACTCCTCTGCCTGTTGCGCTTCGGCAGCAAGCTGGTCCTGAAGGCCTGGATTATCGGCCAATATGGCCCACGACCACGAAAGTGCACTTGCCACAGTTTCATGCCCTGCGACGATAAATGTGACGATTTCATCGCGAATCTCGTGCATGGTCAAAGTCTTGCCAAGGGGATCTGTCGTTGAGCTGAGAAGTTCAATCATGTTGCGGGGGTTCTCAATTTCTCCGTCAACCTGATTGCGAATTACTCGTCGAAGTCTCTGCCCCGAAACCATGGCCTCAACCGCCGCATCGAGAGCCGCAACACTGCGATTAAGTTTGCGATTATTGGCAGTTGGCACCCAACCGGGAGGTGCAATGGGAACGCGAGCGCGAGCGATTACGACCTCCAGTGCCTCAAGGGTCGCCTCAGTAATTACGTGAGCATTCGAGGAAAGATCCGTCCCAAAAAGGAACTGACCCACGACATCAAGCGCTGCGGTCAGCATGAATTGATCTACATCGCACACAGCGCCTGCAGGTACCTTTTCCCATTCGATAGCGAGCGACTCAGCAACGCCTTGCGTGATTGTCGAGAGCTCAGCAAACAGAGCCTGATGAAAGGCCGGCTGGATCATTGGTCGGCGCTTACGCCAATTGTCGTTATCTGCTGTCAATAGGCCCTCTCCAGTAACCAATGACAGCGCTCGGTACTGAATAGTTGACTTGCCGTAATTGCGTCCATGAGACACCAAGACCTGTCGAACGCCAGCCGGTGAATTCACCAGGTATGTCGGCGGCTTGGGAATGGGGAACTGCACAATGTCCCCATACGTGCGCCACGATTTTTCCAAGAACGCTAGCGGATTGGAACGAATTAATAAAAAATCCCGGAGCATATCCGGACCCTGTGGGCCCGGTGCAGTTGCCGGTGTGCCAAGAAACGACTGCGATTGCCTCCTATTCATGATCCAATGGAGACAGTTTTGACAGGGCGTTCTCCATACACGGTGGTGCGTTCCACCAGTTTGCGCCCCAAGGGTTCAACGACCGCGGCAAATTGAGAATCGGAAATCCCCTGACCATGTGCTGCACCTGCGGCACGAGAGATATTCTCATCCATCAAGGTTCCGCCTAGGTCATTTACTCCTGCGCGAAGAAGTTGTTGCGCGCCACGGGCACCCAATTTCACCCACGAGGCCTGAACGTTGGCAATGTAATTGTTGTAAGTGATTCTGCCCACGGCATGCATCAAGACTGTTTCACGCCAGGTAGGTCCACGCCGTGAGCCACGCTTCAAATAGATGGGTGCTGCCATGTGAACAAAAGGCAGCGGAATGAACTCAGTGAAGCCACCTGTACGTGCCTGCAAATCTCGCGTGGCAACGAGGTGCTTTGCCCAATGCTCGGGACGTTCAATGCTGCCAAACATTATGGTGATATTTGAGCGCAATCCAATGGAGTGGGCTGCCTCGTGGACCATCAGCCACTCTTCGGTATTCACCTTGTCAGGACAGATGACAGCGCGAATATCGTCAGAGAGTATTTCGGCCGCGGTACCGGGTAGCGAGGCTAGACCCGCTTCTTTGAGTCTCACCAAGTACTCCTCCAGAGGCTCCCCGAGCCTGCGCGAACCTTCCAGTACTTCGAGCGCAGTGAATCCATGAACATGCATGGAAGGAACCGCCTGCTTCACCACCTGTGCAACATGAACGTAGTAGTTTCCATCGAAACTGGGATGGATTCCACCTTGAAGGCACACCTCGGTAGCGCCTTGCTCATGGGCTTCGACGACTCGATCAATAAATTCTTGATCACTGAGTAGATAGGGGTTTCCACGTAGATTAAGGGACAGAGGGCCCTTGGAAAACCCGCAAAACGTGCACTTGAAAGTACATACATTGGTGTAGTTGATATTTCGATTTCGAACGAATGTCACATCATCGCCAACGGCAGCGCGCCTCAGGCGATCGGCGGTGGCAGCGATAGCCTCAACATCAGAGCCACGTGCTCTGAATAGCTCAGCTATCTGAGCCTGATCCACGTCGTGGCCCAGTTCTGCCCCGCGAAGAATCTCAGCGATGGGCGCTGATGCAACTGCCTCCTTGGAGCCAGAAATGATGATTGGCGGTGCAACATCGGCACCCGAGTACCACATGCTTGAGCGTCTGCCAACCTGAATGACTTCTGCGCCGGTCCCAACGTTGACCGCATCGGCATAACGTTCCGGAAAAGTTGCACCGGGATCATCTCGGGCAAATCCATCCGCATCGCTTCGATCCATTACGGCAAATGCCAAGTCACTATCAAGCCACTTGTCGGGATCACGAACAAATTCGGGGTAGATGGTCAGGCGAGGAACCAGCGTGCGACCAAATTCCGCGGCCTGACTCCTGAGTTTGTCGATTGAGGGCCAAGGCATTTCTGGGTTAACAAAATCTGCGGTTACCGGTGAGATCCCCCCGAAATCGTCAATCCCGGCATTGAGCAAAGCACCGATATCTGTTGATAAATTCGGTGGCGCTTGGAGATGAATGCTTGTGGGCAAAATCTCTCGAGCGATGACCAGAGTTTCAACGAGTTCCTCCAGGCTGCATGCCGGCCAGTTACGCATTTCCGTATCCGCCTTGGGCACAAAGTTCTGCACAATGACCTCTTGGACGTGACCATATTTTTCATGTGACTGCGCAATTGCCTCCAAAGCAATGACACGATCCGCGCGAGATTCTCCGATTCCAATCAATATGCCCGTGGTAAAAGGAATGGCTAATTCACCCGCTGTGTCGAGGGTTTCAAGCCTTCGCTCTGGAGTCTTGTCCGGTGCGCCGCGGTGTGCTGCGAGGTTTGGGTTAAGACTTTCGATCATCATGCCCTGACTCGGTGACACCGTTCGCAACAAGGACAGGTCCTCGCTATCAAGGGCACCAGCATTCGCGTGGGGCAAAAGCCCAGTTTCATCAAGAACCACGCGAGCCGCATGAGCTAGGTACTCCACGGTGCTGCCAAATCCGTGTTCATCGAGCCAAGCGCGAGCTTCCGGGTAGCGCACCTCGGGGTACTCCCCTAGGGTGAAAAGTGCTTCGTGGCAGCCCGCAGCTGCGCCCTGGCGGGCAACCTCAAGGATCGAATCGATGGACATGTACGCAGAATCAACGCGATGCGGGCTCTTGGCAAATGTGCAGTAACCACAGCGATCGCGACAGAGTGAGGTGAGCGGTATGAAGACTTTTGGTGAGTAAGTGACTATCTGGTTCACCATCGCTCCCATTCTCTTCTCCCGGACTGCCTCATCTATGTAAAACTCAATGACAAGACCCCCGAGTGTTCCATACCTGCTGCCAATTCGAGCAGCCACCGCATGAAACTCTCAGGGGTCTCTGAAATTTCCTGCGTGAACTATCGTTCTGAAATGCTCAAGGCCTTGAACGCTGTTGGATCAAACTCGCGAACTCCAGCACGCGATGCAATCCAAGTCCACCCCGGCTCACGCTGGATGGGTGCCTCGGGAACAATGTTTAGCCCCGCAACTGCTGCGTTGGAAAAATTGTCATCCACGTGAATAACGTTGTCATACCCGAGGTTGGCCAACATGGAAACCACTGCTGACGCCCGGTATCCCGAGCCGCAATAAACGTATACGTCCTCATCACGAGGGATGTCTTTGAGTCGATCGAGAACTTCGTAAAAAGGAATAAACACGGCACCTTCAACGTGACCGGCATCCCACTCCTTGATTTGCCGAGTATCTATGACTACGGCAGCGGGATTGGCAGCCCATTCCTGCTTCACGGATTCAAAATTGACTCGCCGATTCGTTGCGGGCGCTTCACCATTGGGCATCCAAAATGTTGGGTCACCGACCGCTTGCATTTGTGGTGTGTTGATACCAACAGCAACAAGTTCCCGGATTGCAGCCTCCACTTGCTCAGTCGTGGCTCCAACAAGTGTCACTGGCGTGCCCCACGGCATCATCCAGGCAAGGTAGTTGATGAACGCACCATCAAGGTCAAAGTTCAACGCACCAGGGATATGTCCTTGGCTGAAGACCTCACGTGAGCGAAGATCGACGACCCATTCGCCTGCATCAATGGCAGCACGGATGGCTTCTGGGCTGGCCGGCTTGGGAAATTCCAGATCAACATCTGCTGGGCCTGCAGCATTTGCCGGGCCCATGTGTGCGTAGTAGGCGGGAAACACGTCGAGGCCATCGAGAACAGCATCAACGAATTCTTGCTCAGCTTGGGTTAGTGCTGGGTTCGAGGACTTTTCCTTAGCGATAGTTGATTCATAGCCACCTGCTGCTTGTGTTGCCGAACAGAAGGAACCAAAACCATGTGTTGGGAATACGCCCGTCTCGCCTTCAAGATCGTTTGCGAGCCGCTGAACCGAGTTCCATTGGTCATGGGCTTGCTTCTCGGTCAGATCCGGCGCCACCAAGTCGGGGCGCCCGACGCTACCAAAGAGCATCGAGCCGCCAGTGAAGACCGCACCTGCGTGACCGGCCTTCTGAGCAGAATAGGAGATGTGATGTGGCGTGTGACCCGGTGTATGAATAGCGCTGACCTCAAACTCGCCAACCGTGAATGTGTCGCCATCATTGACTGCAATGACATTAGGCTCGGTGAGGTATGCCAAGTCAACATTTCCGGGCACGACATAGGTGGCACCATGCTTCTTGGCTAGCTCGTAGCCACCAGTGACGTAGTCGTTGTGGATATGAGTTTCAGCAACGTGCGTGAGGGTGACGCCATGCTCTGCGAGCACTTTCTCAACCCGATCGAAATCGCGCTGTGGATCAACGACAAGCGCTGAAACACCATCATGGACAACGTAACTGCGATCTCCCAGACCAATGGAGTCGATTACTACAACATGTGGTGCGGATGTGAATGTCATGATTTATGTCCCTTCGTGAATGTTCTCATTATGCTCTAAGAAGTTGAAATTTTTGGGGTTATGCGCTGTGCACGGGCAGGCCACTTGCCTTCCACGCCGCAGTCCCACCCTCGACATTGATCACTGAAACCCCCTCGCGGGTCAGGTAATCTGAAACCTGCCAGGAGCGAGCACCTGACTCGCAGATAATCCATACAGGCTCGCCTTTGCGCTCACTTGTGATGTCTTGAATGCGAAGTGGAACGACACTCATCGGGATATGGACTGCGTTGGGCACGTGACCCCGCTCATACTCATGTTTTTCTCGAACATCGACAACTCGCTCGCCACGAACCAGTGCTGCCTGCAAATCTGTGACCGTTGCGCTAGTGACCACTGTCATATTTCCCTTCGGACTAGCCCTATCTGGGCTGAACTGAACATAGAAAGCATACCCCTAGGGGTATATGAATATCCAATAAGGGGTGGTCCCCGAATGTCACTGCTTGAACGTCACGGTCAGCGGAGCGTGATCACTCCACCGTTCGGCATAGGTGGGAGCCTTGCCCACCACGGCCTGCTTCGCCTTAGCCGCAAGTGACTCGGTGGCGATTTGGTAATCAATACGCCAACCACCGTCGGTGTCAAAACCGCGCCCCCGCCATGACCACCATGTGTAGGGACCTGGGCCCTCTCCCCCAAGTTCGCGCCCAAGGTCGGTCCAGCCATTGGAAAACCACGTGTCTAAGTGCGCCCGCTCCTCTTCAAGAAAACCGGACTTGCCCCTATTGCCTTTCCAATTTTTAATGTCTACTTCCCTGTGCCCGATATTGAAATCACCGCACACAAGGACATCATTCCCATTTTTCTTGGCGGCGCGAGAAAGTTTTGCCAGGTACTTATCCATGCCAGTCAAAAACGCGAATTTCGCTTCTTGCTTGGGTGTATCTACTTCACCCGAGTGGATGTAGGTGGAAATAATCGTCACAGGTCCCACCGGAGTATCAAAGTCACATTCGAGCCAACGTCCCTGGCCGTCCATCTCTGGAACTTTTGTGGCAAGTCGAACAGCATCGGGCTCTAAACGACTGAGGACCGCAACACCCGCACGTCCTAATTCAGGTGCAGGGGCATGCTGCACATGCCATTGTTCCAAGCCAGAACCTGCAAGAGTTTCCTCTACCTGCGGGGTCGTTGCCCGGACCTCCTGCAAGCAAATAATGTCAGCTCCTGAGTGCGCAAGCCATTCCAAGCCGCCGCGACGGGCAGTTGCTCGAATTCCATTTACATTGGCCGTGACCACGGTCAAAGTCATTTGCTGCCTTTCTGTCGTAGTCCTTCACTGGCAATCACGAGTACTTGAGCTATAACTTCAGGTAGCTGCTCAATTTGAACGGACATACATCCACCCTTCACTTACCGCACCTGACAGCGCGAATGCGGCCAGGCTCAGTCCCCGCACTGCCCCGACCTCATGGTTCAAGGCTGCCGCCGTGAATGCGACAGCATCGCTGCCATCGCTGATTGCTTGGGCCAATATCCAGCCATCGAGTGGTTCCGATCGGCGCCAAGCCCGAATAGTTCCAACACCTACTGCGATTTCCCGAGCACCAGCAATTCGGGTGATCCACCTGACTCTTTGCGCCGTGGGCGCATCAACTCCGAGACCTCTGGCTAAGCCTGTTGGGCTCGCAATGAGTCCCAAGCCAATTGCAATACGCACCCCACCCAAGATTGGATAGACCAGATTGGGGATTGGCTTCTGGTCTTCGCCATCAAATTCGGCAGATTGCTGCTCTTTTTTCGCCATGCTCCACGGTACCGCTCCCATATTCATTACGCTTGCTCGATGACTCCAATGACAACATTCCGCAGTGTGCGCCTTTCCCAACGTCCCGTCGGCCTTCCTTCAGCTGAAACTTGGAGCATCGACCCTGAAGAAATGCCCGAACTTAAACACAACGAGTTCGCTATCAAGATTGAACTAATCTCTCTCGACCCAGCTATGCGCGGCTGGCTCGACGATCGCCCCTCTTATCTGCCACCCGTTGAGATCGGCGCCATCATGCGTGCCGGCTCACTGGGCACCGTCATCGAATCCAGCAATCAGCGTTTTCCCGTTGGTGCTCAGGTGGTGGGTAATTTCGGCGCAACTGAAATTGCAATTTCCGATGGCACTGGAGCGCGTGTTATCAATACTGACCTTGCCTCTGCTCCGATGTACCTCGGTGCCCTGGGCATGACCGGCATGACCGCCTACTTCGGTTTCTTCGAACTAGGGGTTCCACGCGCGGGTGACACGGTCGTGGTTTCGGCTGCCGCTGGTGCCGTTGGGAGCATTGTGGGCCAATTGGCCAAGATCAATGGCTGCACGGTGATCGGCATTGCCGGTGGCAAAGAGAAATGCGACTACGTCACCGAGGCTCTTGGTTTCGACGTGTGCCTTGACTACAAAACCGATATTCCCATGCGCAAGCAACTAGGAGCCGCCCTCCAAGAAGTCGGTTCCAAGGGCGTCGATATCTACTTTGACAATGTCGGCGGTGAAATCCTCAACGCCAATTTGGCGTACCTGTCTTTTGGGGCTCGCGTAGTGATCTGTGGGGCTATCTCGCAATATAACGCCACCGAAATCACGCCTGGGCCGAGCAACTACATGAACCTGCTGGTCAAGCGAGCTCGCATGCAAGGTTTTCTCGTGTTTGATTATGAAAACAAGTTTCCCGTGGCCCAGCGCCGAATTGGTAAATGGCTCGCACAAGGCAAGATCACCGCGCCAGAAACAATTGTTAAAGGGGAGATCACCGAATTCCCTGAGACCCTCAACCGCCTCTTTGCCGGCAACAACATGGGCAAATTACTTCTTCAGATCAACTAGCGTTTCCATGCGCCAAGCAGCGCCTCACTAGGCTTGGCTCATGTCTAAAGTCTTGGCCTCGCTCCCTGTTGGTGAACGTGTTGGTATCGCCTTCTCAGGTGGACTCGACACCTCGGTTGCCGTGGCATGGATGCGTGAGAACGGTGCTATCCCTTATACCTACACCGCCGACCTAGGCCAAGCGGATGAACCCGACATCGATTCGGTTCCTGGAAGAGCAGGCCAATATGGAGCTGAAAAGTCACGATTGGTCGATTGCCGCAATGCTCTGGTCGAAGAAGGCCTTGCAGCGATGGCCTGCGGTGCATTCCACATTCGTTCTGGTGGTCGCACGTACTACAACACCACACCACTCGGGCGTGCTGTAACAGGAACACTGTTGGTGCGAGCAATGCTTGAAGACGGTGTGAATATTTGGGGCGATGGCTCCACTTACAAGGGCAATGACATCGAGCGCTTCTACCGCTACGGACTGTTGGCAAACCCCGAACTTCGGATTTACAAGCCTTGGCTCGACGCACAATTTGTATCTGAACTCGGTGGACGCCATGAAATGAGTGAGTGGCTCAAGGCACATGACCTGCCCTACCGTGATAGCACTGACAAGGCCTACTCCACGGATGCGAATATTTGGGGCGCCACCCATGAGGCCAAAGACCTCGAGTTGCTCAGCGCTTCCATGGAAATAGTTGACCCCATCATGGGCGTTAAGTTTTGGGATCCCGCCGTGGCAATCGAGACCGAAGACGTCACCATCGAATTCCATCAAGGTCGCCCCGTTCGTATCAACGGTGAAGAGTTTGAGACTGCTGTTGATCTCGTGCTCAGCGCAAATGCGATAGGTGGTCGTCACGGACTTGGTATGGCTGACCAAATTGAAAACCGAATCATTGAGGCAAAGTCCCGGGGAATCTATGAAGCTCCAGGCATGGCACTGCTCTTCATCGCCTATGAACGACTTATCTCAGCGATTCACAATGAAGACACAATTGCCAACTACCACGCTGAAGGCAGGCGACTGGGGCGCCTGCTCTATGAAGGTCGCTGGCTCGACCCGCAGGCTTTGATGCTGCGTGAATCACTCGTGCGCTGGGTTGCATCAGCAGTCACGGGTGAAGTGACGCTGCGACTGCGCCGTGGTGACGACTATTCAATCATCAAAACCGATGGCCCCGCATTTAGTTATCACCCAGAAAAATTGTCAATGGAACGAACAGAGAATGCGGCCTTTGGTCCAACGGATCGCATTGGTCAGCTCACTATGCGCAATCTCGATATCGCTGACACGCGAACCAAGTTGGAGATGTATGCCAGCCAAGGACAGCTGCTGGACGGGCACGTGAACCTGATGGGCAAACTCACACCTGGCGGTGCTGAAGCAATCGCGGCAACGCCCGAGGCGCAGCACCCTGATGAGCAAAATCTTGAGCGCGCGTCCTTCGAGTTCGGTGCTGACTAGTAACTCAAACGTGAATTTCCAACGCTATTCCTTGACACGATGGCGACTTGAGCCTAGTTTGCTGACATGAGTGCTGGTCAGTTCACGGCTCACAACGCTAGGCCTTGGCGCGACAAGAAGCGCTTTCTGTGGCTCGTTGCACTCGTGATGCCCTCACTCCTCTTCTTTGCCATCGGGATGTTTTCGCTCACCAACTGGGCAATTTGGTTGTGGATAGGTCCTATCGTGATTTTGGGGATTGTCCCCATAATTGATCTTGTAACTGGACGCGATCTCTCCAACCCTCCTACAGAGATGATTGAACAACTTGAAAGCGACAAGTACTACCGACTCATCACCTACCTTTTCCTCCCCCTGCAATATGCCGGGTTTATTGCTGCTTTCTACGTCATTGCCACATGGGGTCTGAGCACACCCGAAAAAATTGGCTTCGCCATCAGCGTGGGCATGATTGGCGGGATCGGTATCAACACCGCGCATGAACTCGGTCACAAGAAGGAAAGCTACGAACGGTGGCTGTCAAAGATTGCCCTAGCGCAGAGTTTCTACGGACATTTCTTCATTGAACACAATCGTGGGCACCACGTTCGTGTTGCAACACCTGAAGACCCAGCAAGCAGTCGAGTGGGTGAGAGCTTTTATCGCTTTTGGCCGCGAACAGTGTTTGGCTCGCTCAAGAGTTCGTGGAGACTTGAAAAGAATCGCATTGCCCGGCGCAAGAAACACCCTTATCGTTTAAGCAACGACAACATCAACGCGTGGCTCATGTCCGTGGTTCTTTGGATCGCAATGCTTGCTTGGCTGGGAATGGGCATACTTCCCTACCTCCTCATTCAAATGTTCATTGCGATAACACTGCTGGAAGCTGTTAATTACCTAGAGCATTACGGCATGCTGCGCCAAAAGGTCAAGCATGGGGACCGAGTTCGCTATGAAAGAGTCGATCCCAGCCATAGTTGGAACTCTGACAACATTGCAACCAATATTTTGCTCTACCACCTGCAACGCCATAGTGACCATCATGCGCAACCAACCCGCAGGTATCAAGCACTCTTGAGTTACAAGGAATCACCGGTCTTGCCCACGGGCTATGCGGGCATGATTCTTCTTTCCCTATTTCCATTCGCGTGGAGGAGGGTCATGGATCCCAAGGTTCTCAATCACTTTGACGGCGAAATTTCACGGGCAAATATTCGACCCGGTAAGCGCGCCTCAATCATCGCACGCTATTCCAGCACCCCTAGAAACGAAAATCTAGAAACAGTCGAAACTGCAGTGTCATTGGTCGAGTCAACCCATTACGAATGCCCTGGCTGCGGCTACTCATACGATCAATCACGAGGAGATGTTCGCGAGGGCTTTGCGCCGGGAACACCCTTTAACTCGATCCCCGAATCATGGGTATGCCCAGACTGCGGTGTCCGAGAGCGCAATGAATTTAGGCCTCTCGAAGTTTCCGACCGTCCCACCAATATTTGATAATCGCCATGCCACCGACGAGCAACGCGATCAATGCCGCATCGACCGGTCCAAGTCCGCCGGGTGTGATGGGAAAACATTCAATACCAATGGATCCGAGTAGGTCGCAAAAATTTCGATGCTGGAAATGTCGGACTCCATTGCCCCGAGGCCAACAGCCTCACTCATCAGGTTGCGTTTAAGCGAGCTTTTCTTCTCATGGCCTGTCCTGAGCCTCATGGCGAGCGGGAATGCTTTGAATGAGCGATAATGGTGGCATGACAAACCTGTTTGCCCTCAGTTACACGGACAACAAGGGCAATGAAGTTTCCCTGGATCAATATCGGGGTAAGCCCGTCCTCATTGTGAACACCGCAAGCAAGTGTGGATTCACCCCGCAATATGAAGGCCTTCAAAAACTTCATGAGGACCTTGGAGCCCAGGGACTTGTTGTGCTCGGGTTTCCCTGTGATCAGTTCGCGCACCAAGAACCGGGTAATGACTCAGATATTGAGCAGTTTTGTTCTTTGAATTATGGAGTGACATTTCCACTGTCCACAAAAGTAGAAGTCAACGGAGGAAATGAAGATCCTGTTTTCAAATTTGTCAAGGAGCAGGCTGGTGGAATGCTTGGATCTGCCATCAAATGGAATTTCACCAAATTCTTGGTATCACCAGATGGTGAAACAGTGAAGCGATATTCACCCACCACGAAACCTGCTGATATCGAAAAAGACGCCAAAGCCCTGCTTCCTTGAGATTAAACCTGCATTAGGGTTAATGCGTGTTAGATCCTCACCTCGTTCGAGCCTCACATGGTCATGTCCATCAAACAGATGCGGTTACAGACCTCTTGCACGGAAACTATGAATCCGTTACCACCGTTGCCGAGGTTTTCCCAAATAGCCTCTTGGGTCTTGGAGTAGCCGATCGACTGGACGGGGAAATTGTTTCCGTCGACGGTGAAACATGGAGAGTTCCCGCCTCTGGGATCCCCGAGATCGCACACAACAGCCTCGGGATGCCTTTCGCCATCAGTGCCGAAGGAGGGGCGCCTGTTCCTGTGGCCGTAGAACTAGGGGCGACAGTGGATGACATCAGCCACTTAATTGAATCAATTGTTGCTGAATTGAATGACGGGAAGCACGCTATCGTTGCAGTGCGCATTGATGGAACTTTTAGCAATGTTCTCCTTCGCAGCGAACACAAGCAAGAGCCACCGTTTGAACACCTGGATGAAGTCCTCCGCCATGAAACGCAATTTCCGTTCGAGTCCTGGTCGGGAACGCTAGTTGGCTTTTCCTTTCCGCAGATTAACGATCAAGGCATCACGATCCCAGGATTACACCTCCATGCAATATCTGCGGACAGGACATCCGGCGGCCACTGTCACAGCGCCATAGTTTCCGCGGCCACCATGAATATCTGGCTCGATGATTCTGACATTGCAATTCCCCAAACCCGCATAAGTCATGCAATGAAGCTACTTGAAATTGTGAGAAAAAATGGTGGGCCTGAACAAATTGAACGGGCCCGACTTCTCTCAGACCATTTGAACTCAGAGCATGCAACGGCGGCAGATTTTGTTGAAGCCATAGCTTTACATGACGCTTATCTCAATGATCCATATTTGGAAAAGTAGTGAATGCTAATTCCGATTTCACTTTCACCGCTGAGATTTTCTTGTGGGAGGCAAACTCCGCGTGGCACTTTATTGCACTGCCTCATGACATCGCCGATGAAATAGAAGACTCACCCACCCTTCGCGGTGGGTTTGGCTCGGTAAAAGTGAATGTGGCGATTGGGTCAAGTAAGTGGTCAACCTCGATATTCCCTGATACCAAACGCAAAACTTTTGTGCTCCCGCTCAAGAAATCGATTAGAGAGAAGGAAGCTCTCACTGTCGGTGACCGACCACTGGTGCAATTGGCTCTTGTCAACTAGAGTCCACGCATGAGCGATCCAGTAATCATTACACCCCTGCCCGATGGCCCCAATGAAGTATCAGGCCTCACCGTTGTCAAAGATGCCGACGGAAATGTCCTCAAAGAGGGTGAGAAGGTGTACTTGTGCCGTTGCGGCTTCAGCGCAAATAAACCATTCTGCGATGGTGCGCACAAGCGTGAGGGCTGGACAAGTAACTAGCGGCCACCAGCATTGGTTGTTGCCTGATCGATTGCCCCTGACTCAACTCCCCACTTTCCAAGGAGTCTGTCGTAGGTGCCATCCGCCATGAGGGAACTTAGAGCAAGCCGAAGTGCGGTGACCAGTTCCTCATTATTTTTGGCCACTGCGATGCCATACAGTTGTGGTTCTTCAACAGCGCCCACAACGACCAAACGGCCCAGACTTTGATCCGCTAGATGGGAAACCACTGGGCTATCTGCCACCATTGCATCGATCCTTTGCAACTTCACTGAATCTGATGCAGATATTTCGTCTGGAAAATCAACGACCTCTATCGGCTCGGACCCTGCCGCAACGCACTCCTGAGATTTTTGGGGCAGGAAATCATTAAATTGGGCCGTGCCAATGCGAGCCCCAATGGATTTGCCACAAGGGTTACCTGATTCAAAACTAGAGTCCTTATAGGTGAGCCATCCGGTGCCACCCTCAAAGTAGTTCACGAAATCGACCAATTCTTCACGGGCGGGTGTGTCAAACATGCTGGCAATGCCAATGTCCGCACTGCTATCCACTACCCCTGAAATTACCTGATCGAATGGCACCGAGGCAATGGACACGGGAATACCCATGCGCTCTCCTAGGAGTCCTGCAAGTTCGACCTCCCAGCCGGTGATCATTCCCGCTTTTGACCTAAATGACCCGGGTGGTGAGTTTTCAACGAGACGTACTTTTAACTCACCCGACTCTCTGATGTTTTCTGGCACAGCGGCAGCGGCTTGTGCATTTGTCGTTTGAGTTTTTTCAATTGTTCTGGAACCTGCCTGGTCTGTTGAACAGGCTGCAAGCATTGGCAGAAGTAGCAGTGGGCCAATGAGTGACGCTTGTGTCCTGATGCTCAGTTGTAGTTTCACCGATGCTGCTCCTTGACCTTAGATTTCTTGCCGAGACACAAGTTCGCTGAAGAGCCCACCAACGTTGATGAGTTGATCATAACTTCCACTTTCCACGATTTCACCCTGGTCAAGAACCAGAATAAGATCTGCGCTTCGAATGGTCGAAAGCCTGTGAGCGATAACGATTCGCGTCATCCCAAGGGCTGCGATATTGCGCGTTACTGCTTCCTGCGTGAGGTTATCGAGGGCGCTCGTTGCTTCATCCAACAATAAAATCACCGGATCATTCGCCAAAGCCCGAGCTAACAGAATTCGTTGCCTTTGCCCACCGGAAACAAGCGTGGAGTTTTCATCCACAGGGGTGTCCAGTCCTGAGGGCATCGCGCGAATCGAATCGCCCACCTCCACTCGGTCCAAGAGCTGCCAAATCTGGGTATCCGGGAGCGGACCTGATGACACCACGATGTTGTCCCGGATCGTTCCAGGAAGCAGCAAACTTGACTGAAGGACCACTCCAAATTGTTTTCTCACCGCGGCCAAGTCCAAACCGGAGAGATCAGAGTCGTCAAACATGACCAGTCCGCGTCTCGGAAAGTCGAAGCCTAGGAGCATGCGCATCAATGTTGATTTTCCTGACCCGGAGGTTCCAACGACGGCAATGAACTGCCCGGGTTCGGCTGAAAAGCTCACGTTGCGCAATACCCAAGGAAGATCGTCTGAATACCTAAAACCAAGGTTGCGCACTTCAATTCCCCCGCTGAGCACCCCAGGGTGCTCCTGGGCACCTCCGACTTCTGGTTCTATTTGAAGAATTGGTGCAATGCGCTCAAGTGCTGGTCCAATGGCTTCAAAAGCCCGTACGGTGATGACGGTACCGATCAAACCTGCACTGAATTGGGCAAATGCGGCCAGGAACGCGAGGAATGAGCCTGAAGTGATGGAATCTGCGGGGAGGAAATATGCCACCAGAATGAAACTGAAAGTCATTGCTCCAAGAGCGGCAACAACCAGTACATCAACCAGGATTTGCGTGCCCCAACGTCGATTGAACGCCGCACGATACGTTGCATATTGCTGAGCCCACCTGCCAAATGCGGAGACCTCACCATTGCTCATGCGGATAGGGATCCAACCCCGCATCAGGTCCAAAGTCACCGAGTACAGCGGGCCACTTTCCTCCAGTTCAGTAAAGAGTTCGGATTTCTCTTTACGAATAATCAACCAAGAAACGGCCAGAAGCATGAATCCCAATAGAAGAGCCACAAGCCCCAACACTGGGATGAATACGACCATCAGTATCGCGTTCAAGATTAACAAAATGGCACTGATCAAACCAACGTTGATTGCTCGGCCCGTTGCCTCTTGCAATCGAGTCCAAATGAGAAATCGGGTAGCTATTGATGCGCCGGACCATTGGCGCAACTTCCCAATGGGGAGTCGCAGTAGTCGGTCGATCAAGGCGCCCCCCGTGCCCATTTCAGTGGCATCCATGATCCTGATGAAAGCAAACGTGCGAATGTAGGCGAATGCTCCCGTTGCGCCCACAAGCGCGAGTAACGTCAGGATGACCGCATAAAGTCGAGCGATATTTCCGGTCGGAACAATCTCATTAAAAATCACACTGGTGGCAATGGGAATCGCCAAACTAATTGCGCCAACTCCCAATGAAGCAAGTACCGCATAGGTCAGGTCCCTGCCCATGCCAACCATTGATATGCGCAGGAGGTCACGTAGGCGCACAGTAGTCTGGTGCAAAGGGCGAATGACTTCCACCGCATGACGTGAAATTCCTGCGGCAATGTCCTCTGTAACCAGGACTGGGTCTTCATCGATGCGGTGCAACACCGGGGCGGACAGCGGCCCGGGAATAATGTTTGCCAAGCCCTCACTCGTCTCCACGACGAGCACCGGCATGTTGATTTCCCACCAACGTTCCACCATGTGCACTTTTCGTGTGCGGACCTGGCATGCGGTCAAAGATTGAATCACTTGCTCAAGTGGACGGGCGTCAGAATCAATGGTGACGGCTCTTTGTTCGAAGTCGTATCGGCGCGCTAAATCTGCAACGATGTCTGTAACGCGGCCTTGTTGGTGCGGCATGGGTGGCAATGGTCTGCTTGGCTCCAGTAGCCGCCCGAGTCGTACAGCGGCTACTTGAGCCTCATGGTCGCGCCGTTCTGCTGCACGCGTACTCGCATCTTGCCTGCTCATTTTCATGCGTCCATCAACGTTCTGTACAGGCCGTTTCCATCGGACAACTGAAGGTGCGTACCTCGCTCTGAAATGCCCCCTTTGTCTACGACAATGATTTCATCAGCATCGCGCACCGTGGAAAGCCGATGGGCAATAACTAATGAGGTGCACCCAAGGGAGCGAAGGTTTTGGACGATGACGGCTTCGGTGCGTGCGTCCAGGGCACTCGTTGCTTCATCCAGCACTAACAAACGCGGCTGACGGACGAGAGCTCTGGCAATTCCTAGGCGTTGCCTTTGCCCTCCTGACAGATCTAGTCCGTCCTCAGCAAGCATTGCTTCATAGCCACCTGGACGAGCAATGATGTCATCGTGAATGCACGCTGCCTTCGCAGCAGTGATCATGTCCCTGTCTGAGACATCGCGATCAAACATGGACAGGTTGTCCCGAACGCTAGCCCGGTAAATGACAGTGTCTTGGTCAACAAAACCCAACTCCTGAGCACGCGCGGCACGGGGGTAATCATTGAGTCGGCGCCCATCGATAGAGAGATAGCCTGACCACGGCTGATAAAGACCCGCAACAAGTCGCCCGATTGTGGATTTCCCGCTCCCGCTGTGCCCAACGATTGCTACTACTCGCCCCGGTTCGACGGTGATATCAATGGCAGACAGCAATGGGGGTGCATCAAGGGTGTAACCAAAACTCACTCCATGTATTTCCAGTGAGGCTGCCCACGGATCAATAGCCATTCGGGTCCTTCGCTTCCTGCCTTGGAACGCAAGAAGTGTGAGGTCATCTAATTCGCCGTCAGATTCGGCCGCTCTGGAGCCAGAATCATCTGCATTGCGAGGCTCGGGCGCATGTGGGACAGCAGCCGATTCGCCACTCTTGTCCGTTGTGTCTTCGGATTTACCACCGTCAACGTCAAACGCTCCATCCGCGTAGTTATCACGCAGCAGAACATCTACCGGCTGTTCGAGGACATCGCCAGTTTGTTCAAGCGCTCCACGAACATTGAGAAACCCATCAATACTGGGGACCAGCACGGAAATTGGAGCAATGAATCCACCCAATAAAATTGTGAAGGCCGCCAGCGTGCCCTGTGTGATGACATCCTCAATCACGAGTATCGCACCTGCTGAGAGAACAAGCGTGCTGATCAGTGCCGTCATGAGAACAGGAAGCATTCCAAACCATGCCCACAGGTGAGTGACGCCCAGTGAGAGATTGCGTGACATAGAGGAGAAGATTCGATCGAAGGCAACTGACTCACTGCCGGTTGCTTTGAGCGTTTCCAGGACTCTGATGCTGATGCCAATTTGTGTTGCGGTGACTCCTACCTCTCGAGCCTGCTTTTGTCTGACCTCGAGGCGCAATGCCGCTACGCGCCAAATCAATGCGACCAATACGAAATACCCCACGAGTGAAACAAGTCCAAGAATCGGCGAGAGCACGAACATAACGATCAAGAAAAACAGGCTCGTGAGTTGGGCGAGAATGGCCGAGGCAAATGGACCAGACATTAGCTCGGCCAATTTCTCGGTTAATCCAACTCGGTAGGCCAGAGTCGTCGAGTCCCTCTGACTGAAGAACCACGCAGGCATGCGCAATGTGTGCCAGACGAAGCGTGCAGTGGCCCGTGTCACCGTGATGGTGGTCAACCGGCGTAGAGCTCTTAATTGCATTGTCATGAAAATTATTAACAAGGCCAGTGACAATGCCAGACCCACGAGGATGACGCCGGCCTGATCTCTATCTCCTGCAATGAGATATTCGTCAACGAAAAGTCGAATGAGGCCTGGAGTAATAATACCGGGCACGATCAGTGCCAAGCCAGCAATAACGACAAAGGCCACACCTGAAGCACTTCCATGGAATTGCTTGATTAAAGTCGTGAGCATTCCTGGCAGTTCCTTGTTGGGAACAAATTCAGGTCCAGGTTCCAGTACGAGGAAACCACCAGTAACAGCAGCATTGAATTCATCGTCCTTGAGGAATCTACGCCCGGAAATCGGATCAATGAATTCCCACGTGTCGCCTTTGCGGCCAAGTACGACAACAGCGTGGCCCCTTTCCCACTTCGCAATTGCGGGAAACTTAACCTCCTCCAAGCCCGTCTGAGTCGTCAAGAAGTCCTCGTGGGAGACAATCCGAGAGGAGAAACCACACTCCCCTGCGGCTTGCGCAAGTGATTGCAGGTCTGCCCCATCCCTGCTGACTCCACAGATCAGGCGGAGTTCCTCGGTACCGAGGGAGTAGCCGTACCCGGCCATAACCATGCGCAGGCAGGTGATTCCCATTTCCGTTGTGGACTGCGCAAGGAAAATCGGAGTTGCCATTACGACCCTAAAAGGGTGGCGATGGGTGTGCTGTCACTTATCACGACTTCGCCGGTCCACGGTGTCCCCGACAGAAGTTGATATGGAGGGCCCTCACCTTGGGTCCAAGTAAAACCTGACGGTGTCGCAGAATCAGCAGAAACGCGGATGCGTACTTCAACGATGGGTTCGCCTTGGGCATCGTAATTTTTCGAACCTGCCACTCTTCCCACCAATTGCTCCACGCGCGCATTACTCACGGGAACGGAGGAAATCGAACTTATGGTGCCCTTCAAGTAACCAAATTCACTGACCGGAACCGATTTCGGGGACATGAGTACTTCCTGGCCCACAAGCAAAGATCCAATACTGGACACTGGGATAAACGCGATGGACTCCAGATCATTAGTGGTGTCCTGAAGGGTCATAACTGTTGATCCCGCGCTGAGAAAGTCGCCCACCTGTGTTGATATCTCAGTCACAATTCCACTCACGGGTGTGCGAACCCGAACCGCCAAACCTTGGTCATCGGTAATGATTGCCAGCGTATTCGACGCTTCAACGCTCTCTCCGACCGTCACAAACAGGGATGTCACCGTCCCGTTAAGTGAGGCACCCACCTCGAGCGGGCCACCCTCGGTAGAAATCACACCCGCCGCTGAAATTGTTACCGGTGCTTTTGCAAAAACTCCCCAAATTAAACCGGCAATCAGGAGAGCCACTAGGCCCAACAGTCCCACCCACATTTTGGGGGTGCCAAAGAGGGTGACACCGTCCAATCGTTCAATCGGTGAGACTGGTTCGGCGGCATCTTGATGTGCAGTGTTCACTTCCACGCGTTGAGTCTATGGGGGATCACCCACGCTGGTTACCGTACTTCCACGGTAAAACCGTAATCTGACCTCAAATGCCGTAAATCCCTCGGCCATCAGGCAGAGCCCAAAGGGAAAACAGCGAGACAGCCACGATCCTGATGACTTTTCCTAGCAATGCCTTGCCCAAGATTGCTCCCACTCCAATGGCCAAAGCACCGGAAAACGTCAGTCCGAGATTTGAACCCACACGCGTGCGAAGGCAGGTGGGCCCAACAAAAAGTGTGGAGTGCTCAGGACCTAACACGGTTGGACATTTATCCTCGTCACACCGCGGACCCAGGACAGGATCCGTCGGATCGCCTTAGCGATCCTCCTCCCAAATCCTTATGTTTCTCCCCCACTAATTGAAAGAACCCAGGGGATCAACCCTGGGTTCTTTCAATTCGTAGCGGGGACAGGATTTGAACCTGTGACCTCTGGGTTATGAGCCCAGCGAGCTACCGAGCTGCTCCACCCCGCGCTGTTTGATTACTAGGCGAACTATACGTGCTTACTCAACTGCCTAATCGGTCGGGTTAGGCTCATATCCGCTGCGCAATGACCCAGGAAAATTCTTGCTCGCCACCGCTGGGCGTACGGTGAATTCGGCGAGCGGATTCAAGTACCTCGAATTCGTCTCCCATGGCCGCTACCAAGTCACCCGTGCTATGCCGAGCAACGGGCAAGCCCGAGCATTGCTCTGGCCCATTTTCAGAGAAGCATCCGATGACGATAAAACCACCAGGGACAAGAGTGTCCTTTGCCTTCCCCCAATAACTCACCTGATCCGCTTCCTCGGTGAGGAAGTGAAAGACTGCGCGGTCATGCCAGAGGCCATACATGCGCTCTGGTTGCCAGGTTCGAATATCAGAGTGAATCCATTCAACCTGCTTGCCTGGAATTCGCTTTTGACCTTCGGCTAGCGCAAATGAACTGACATCAAGGACCGTGAGGTTAGTGAAACCTAGGTCAACCAGTTGATCAACGAATGGTGAAAGCCCACCACCAATGTCGATGATAGGTGTTCCTTTGCCCACTGATTCGTTTACAAACTCCACCTCGGGTGATTGCTCTTGATACCAACTCAGCTTGGATGCCGGATTGTTCTCATAGCGATCATCCCAATGGGCTTGAAGGCTCATGCCGTTGCAGCACCCTCATCCGTTGCCACATCTGCTGGCGCTTCATCAACTGCTGTTGGTTGAGGATTCAAAATCGCCTCCGCCGCCGCAATTTGTTGCAGGGCCCGCTCGAGTCGATCCTGCGCTGCCCCATAAGCCGCGAAGTCACCCTCGGCAAGAGCCGCCTGACCATCGGAATACGCCTGCTGGGCCGCGTCAATGGCTTGGGCCAGAGCAACAATTGGATCGGCAGACGTTGGCTGGTCAGGTGCTGGGATCGTTTCACCCGTGTCGGGGTCAACAGTGGTGCCATCGCCCAGGTTCACGTCAGGCAGTGAATCCGGCAGAGCAGCAGGGTTCGTACTGAGCACCTTGGCGAGCGCAGTTGAGAGGTTATCCTCGAGAGCGACGTTGGCACCGTAACCCGCAAGAACTTTTCGCAGCAACGGATAGCCATCAGCTGCAGCGCGGATGTACACCGGCTCCACGTAGAGCAGTCCGCCGTTGAATGGCAATGAGAGCAGGTTGCCGAGTTCCACTTCAGATCCACCGCGTCGCAGGAGTGACAACTGCGAACTCACGGTGGGGTCCGACTCGAAGTTGTTCTGAACCTGTTGCGGTCCGGGGATTGTCGTGTTGCTGGGCAACTGCAGAACTTCAATTTTTCCGTAGTTGTCCCCTGGATCTGAACTCACTGCCATGAAGGCTGCGAGAGTTTGCCGTCGCTGCGGCGCAAATGTCGTGGTGAGTGAGAACTCTGTCGCGCTCTGACCTGGCATCTGAAGGGTTAGATAATAAGGCGGCTGGAACACCTGAGCAGGTGAAACCGTTGGATCAAAGGGAACGATCCATACGTCCGTACCGTTGTAAAATGTAACTGCATCTGTCACGTGATAGCGGCTCATGATGTTGCGCTGTACCTTGAAAATGTCCTGGGGATAACGAACATGCTCAACAATGTCCATGGGCATTTTGCTACGCGGTTCAACAACGTCGGGGAATGCTTTCATCCAAGTTTGCAGGACAGGATCTGATTCATCCCATGCATAAAGTGTGACCGATCCCTCGTAGGCATCGACTACAGCTTTAACCGAATTTCGCATGTAGTTGACCTGATCGCGAGGTAAGAGCCCAGATTGAATGACTCGGGTACTAATCGAGTCGCTCGTGGCGTCAGCCAATGACACGCGACTTGAATATGGATACTCATTGGACAAGGTGTAGCCGTCGACGATCCATTGGATCCGGCCATTGGCCACGACAGGGTAAGGATCCTGATCCAGCGTCAGCCAGGGGGCTACTTTCTCAACTCTGGTGAGTGGGTTGCGGTCCCACATGATCTGCGAATCCTGGTTCACCAAATCCGAGAGTAAAATATTTGAGTCTTGGAATTTAGTCGCAAACAAGAGTTTGCCAAACAGCGAACCCATGGGCACGCCACCCTTGCCTTCATAGGTATTCGTCGCCTGCCCCGTTGGGTTGGCGTCATCGGGATAGTCAAGTTCAACGGCTGGCGTTCCCTTGGGAGCTCCAACTATGGAATAAGGCGGGCTGAGTTCACCAAAATAAACGCGGGGTTGGGTCACTTCAAGTTCGCCGACGGGTGGGATGTCCGATGCAAAGAAATCAGGTGCGCCATTGCTCAAGGCAGTGTTGTCAAATGCACTGACAAAGCCATAGCCATGCGTGTACACGGCTTTGTCATTGGTCCAGTTGCGCTGGCCATCGGGGATACCTGCAAGGTTGATTTCGCGCACGGCAACAACGGCACCCCGCCGACCTTGCGGCAAGTCATAGCGGTCCACGTCAAGGGTGTTGTTGAAGGAGTAGTAACCACGGATTTGCTGCAGTTGGTTGTATGTGGGCGAAACGATCGCGGGATCAATCAAGCGAATGTTGTTCAACGTGCCTGCACTCGCCTGCAATGTCTCCGCCGTTGGTGGCGAAACCGTACCTTCGTAATCGGAGATGACTGCATCCTGGATTCCGTAGGCATCCCGACTCGCATCAATGTTGCGCTGGATATATGGCTCTTCGCGCACCAATTCACTAGGACGCACCTGGAATTGCTGGACCACAAGTGGGTAGAGCCCACCAATGACAATCGAGGTAACAATCATCAGGCCTGCGCCAATGGTCGGGATGACCCAGTGGCGTCGGAAGATATTGAATATGAACAGCGCAGCCACAATGACGGCCACGAACACCAAAATATTGAGTGCCGGGAGCACGGCATAAACATCCGTGTACTTCAACCCGGTGAACCCTGAGACCAGGTTCTCGCTCTTGGTCACCAGCCCAAAGCGATCAAGGTAGTACGCAATCGCCTTGAGCAACAGGAATACAGCAATCAACGCAGAGAGTTGTGCTTGGGCCGCCCTCGTTGCACGATCGCCTCTGGGCTGAAGACGCAGGCCTCCATAGATGTAGTGAACAGCCGTCACAATCAAGATTGCCAAAATCACCAAGGTGAATGCGAACCCAAGAACAAAACGTATGAATGGAAGCTCAAATGTGTAGAAAGAGAGGTCGAGACCAAATTGCGGGTCCACCTGATTAAACGGCGTTGAGTTCTTCCACAGTAAATACGTACCGTACTCGCCTGATCCGGCCAGGCCCGCGAAAAACGACAAAATCA
This sequence comes from Candidatus Nanopelagicales bacterium, assembly GCA_017857175.1. GTDB lineage: Bacteria > Actinomycetota > Actinomycetes > S36-B12 > S36-B12 > UBA4592. The sequence continues at coordinate 54,168 of JAFMDS010000009.1, forward strand.
AAACGATGGCAAGTGCGATCCATCTGCGGTAGGGCTCGATCCCAATTCGGTATCGCTCAAGGCTCGCCTGCTCGGGGGTTGCGCCCACAAACTCGGGGCGCGTTCGAAACGCGATCCACATGGCCAATGACGACACAATTGCCATGGCCACGAACAAGACCGCGAACATGCCCATTCGAGTAAATAGGGCAATGGAGAACACCTGGGTCTTACCCACAGAATCAAACCACATGAACTCGGTGTAAAAACCCGTGAAAATCACAAAGGCAATGACAATGACTGCCAAGACAATGATCGTGGGGAGAAGAATGCCACCCTTGCGGCGAGGCTCGATATCAGGAGTCATAGAGGTCACAGGAACAACTTACGTCAACTTGCTGGACAATTCCCAACCGGTAGACCCGCTGCCCAGTGACCGAGTTCGCCAATTGCCTCAGAAAGGGTCGAAACCGGGACAACCGTGAGGCCATCGGGGATATACCCCTGCGCCTCGGCACAGTGTTGCGCCGGCATGAGAAACAACTCGGCCCCGTCGGCGCGGGCGCCGGCCAACTTCTGGCGGATACCGCCAATGGGCCCGACGGATCCGTCTGGCGTGATGGTCCCTGTTCCTGCCACAGATTTTCCATCGGTCAAATCTGTCGGCGTCAATTTATCGACGATTCCCGTGGCAAAAATCAATCCAGCACTTGGCCCCCCGACATCGGTCAAGGTGAAATCAATATCAAAATCAGCCGAGTACAGCTCGCCGACCGAGATACCGATAAAAGGCATTCCAGGGTTATCGGGGTTCTCCTCAGAGGCCACAATGATTTGTTCATCCTGCGCCGCACGGCGGATATCGAATTTGAACTCCGTGCCCACGGGCGCGCTTTGAACCGCAGACACAACATCACCAGGAACTTTTACCGGTTCACCATTCACCGCAAGAATTTCATCGCGTGGCTGAAAAATGCCATCGGCTGGGGCATCCACGACTACCGCCGTTGCGACTATTTCAGTCTGTATTGGCAACTCCAGGAAATTCAAAGCCGCGGCAATGGCATCGGATTCAGATGTGCTGAACATGGCAGCATTGCGTGCTTTAACCTGCTCGCCGCTGATGTCGTCGGGATAAATGAGTTCACGGGGAACGACTGCATCAGCCGCGTTGAACCACGAACCAACAGCGTCAAAAAATGTTAATCCTCCCCGCGGGCCCCCTGACTCCCTGACCGTGGTCATGTTGAGAGTTCCCGAAGTGGGAAAAGTCTCGG
>JAFMDS010000040.1 GCA_017857175.1 Candidatus Nanopelagicales bacterium
CTGACGACCTACCGCTTACAAGGCGGTTGCTCTACCACTGAGCTACAGAGGCGAAAGTGCTTGCCAAGATTAGTACGACAGGCTTCAACGCGATTTAATAGGGCTCATGTTTGCCGCCCGCTTTGAAAAAACAGGTCCTGCGCAGGACGTATTTATCCTCGACCAGGTCGACACCCCTGAACCGAGTGAGGGGCAGGTGCGAGTCAAAATCAACCTTTCGGGGGTGAACCCGACCGACTACAAAGGTCGAAGTGGCGTGGTACCGAGGACCTTTGATGGTTTCCAGATTCCCCATAACGATGGTTCGGGTGTCATTGATGCAGTGGGTGCAGGTGTTGATAGTCAAAGGATCGGGGAGCGTGTTTGGATCATGTTGGCTGCCAACGGCAATCGCTTTGGCACCGCAGCCGAATACTGCGTGGTGGACTCACAACTGGCGCGCCCGCTTCCTGACTCTGCGAGTTTCGAACTGGGTGCAACCTTGGGTGTCCCTGCCGTTACCGCTGCATATTGTTTATTTTCCGATGGACCCATTGCCGGCCAGACAGTGTTGGTGCACGGTGGAGCAGGGGCTGTGGGGAGAGTTGCAATTGAGTTGGCCGTGTGGGCGGGTGCTCGTGTCATTGCGACTGTAAGCAGCGAATCAAAGGCGCAGACCGCTAGCGATGCGGGAGCACAGATTGTGGTCAACTACACCGATTCTGATGCTATTGCACAATTATCGGGCCATGGAATTTCTAGGGTCATTGAAGTAAATCTTGCTGCCAACCTTGAGTTAGACCTGGCGATTTCACAGCCTGGTATGAAAATTGTTTGTTATGCCGCCGATGGTCCCGACCCAGTATTACCGCGCCGCGCACTCATGACTGCTTGCGCAACCCTTGAGTTCATGTTGCTCTACAACGTTGAAAGTGACAAGTTACGAGAGTCGGTCTCCATGGTGGAGGAGGCACTTGCGCAGGGCGCACTAACAATGCCTCCACATAAATTGTTGCCACTCTCTCAAATTGCCGCTGCACATGACTTGGTTGAAGCGGGTTCAGCACAGCGGGTGCTTTTGCAGGTTTAATCTTTTAATTCGATAAAGAGCGCACTGACCGCGCGCCACACATCATGGAATGTGTTGTACATGGGCGCGGGTGCGAGGCGAATGATGTTTGGGTTTCGGGCATCACCCAACACACCATGATTGGAATACATTCGTTCAATCAAGGGGAATGGATCTCGAGGAACGCGAATGGAGAGTTGGGCTCCATGGTGATTTGAATCCGCCGGGGTAATGATGGAAACCCGATTGTCGGTATCAAGTTCGGTGATGAGATCCCGCATGTAACTGGTCAGTTGAAGGCTGCGTGCACGCAAGGTGTGCATGCCTACTTGGTCAAACATTCTTAATGCGGTCAACGCTGGTGCCATGATCAATACCGGCGGGTTGGATACGGCCCATGCATCAGCGGTTTCCAGTGGATCGCAAATTGGTCCCATGAGAAAACGTGTTTCCGGTTTATTGGTCCACCAGCCCTCCAGCCGGGGAAGTGAGGCCTTGTGGTGACTCTCATGAATATAGGCTCCGGCAACGGATCCAGGTCCCGCATTGAGATATTTGTAGGAGCACCACGCTGCGAAATCGACTTTCCAGTCATGCAGATGGAGGGGTATGTTCCCCGCAGCGTGGGCTAGATCCCAGCCGGCATAAGCCCCGATTTCGTGCGTGACTTCGGTGATGGCGGCGACGTCCATGAATTCACCTGAGTAGTAATTCACCGCACCAAGTAGGACGGTTGCAATTTCACTTGAGTGTTCGCGCAACACCGCAATAATGTCCTCGGTGCGCAGATAGTTTTCACCGTCGCGAGGCTTTAAACGAATGACATCTTTATCCGGGTTCCCGCCGCGGAATGCAACATGAGACCGAACTGCATATGAATCCGAGCCAAATGCATAGTCCTCAATAACAATCTTTCTGCGTCGATCAATAGGTTGGTAAAAACTTGCCAGCAACATGTGAATGTTGATGGTGAGACTGTTCATCATCACAATCTCGTGTGGCATTGCCCCAACAACAGCAGCCGACGAATTGGCCAACAGGCTGGGGAACTCCATCCATGGATGTTCGCCATGGGAGTGTCCGCGAACAGCGAGATGCGACCAAGAATCAAGTTCGTCTTTGATGTCAGCTTCGGTGGAGCGAGGTTGTAAGCCAAGGGAGTTGCCCGCCATGTATGCAATGGGTTTCCCAGCGCTATCAGCTGGAATGAGGAAGTCATCGCGACGCAGAGGCCGGTCCAAATCAGTGTCGCGATGAATTGCATAACTTTCGGTTGTGTTCACCATAGCTTGATTCTCTCGCGGACTTGGTTAAAACGATCAGCGCCCTACACTGGTGGAGTAGTCAATGAAGGACATGGGAGGGAGCAGCCGTGGACGTGATCTTTCCCGGGCTGATCTACCCCCAACAGGTGGATGGGTTGCCATGGTGGCCGCTTGCCGTGGTCATTGCTGCCCTGATTGTGATCAATATTGTGAACAATCGAGTCGCTCCGCAAACCCATTACCTCATGTGGGCCTTCGTGGGGTCTGTTGTCCTCTTGGCCATCGGCTTGCTAGACGGAAATAGTTTCACCGATATGGGACTGGGATTTAGTTACCTCATCCCTGGATTGATTTGGGCTGGAGCCTCTGTTGGTCTTATAACCGTGGCCTATCTGGTGGGTTCGATTTTCAAAAAGACCCGAGAAGCATTTGCCGATGAGCGAGTTGGCGCGCTCTCAGGCAGTCGTCTGGCGTTTCAAGCCTTGGTTGAAGTTCCCTTTGGCACCGTATTGCTCGAAGAGATCGCGTTCCGAGCAGTTCTCTTCTCAATGCTTGCTCGTCGATTCGGGGTCATTCCTGCAATCATCATGTCTGCGGTCATCTTCGGGTTATGGCACATTCTGCCCAGTATCGGCACGCATGAGGCCAATCCCGCATTGGGATCGGTGGTCGGCGCCGGTCGGCGGGGCAATATTCTGGCAGTAATTGCGAGCGTGCTGACCACCGCTATCGCAGGGGTGGTTTTTGCTGCTCTGCGAATCGTTTCAGGGAGTGTTCTTGCCCCGATGGGCTTCCATTGGGCCACCAATGGACTGGGATACTTCTTTTCCTGGTTCTTGCTCAGGTTCCGCAGGCGCCGAATTTCGGGGGGTGAATGACAAGCGTGTCATTTAATGTCTACGATAGTGACCCGTACCCGGAATCACCTGATCCACTCACGCAGAAACTCGAGGTCGAATTAATGTACGAATCCGCTCAGCGCACCGAAGATGCCCAAGCATCGGGCCTCTCCGAGCGTGATCGTGGGATTTTGGAGTTTGAGCGTCAGTGGTGGAAGTATGCGGGCGCCAAAGAGCAGGCAATTCGTGAGCTCTTTGATATGAGTTCCACCAGGTACTACCAATTGATCAACACTTTGATTGACACGCCAGAGGCTTTGGAATTCGACCCCATGTTGGTCAAGCGACTTCGCCGCATGCGGTCAAGTCGCCAGCAGGCACGCAGCGCCAGTCGCGTTGGCTCCTAAAGCGATAGAAGTTCATTTCCGCGGTTTTCCCGCATGTCGTCGTACCATTTTGTTCAAGTGATGAATTCGCTTAGGGTGGATTTCACTGTGAGAATTCAAATGTCGAATAAATAATTACTGAAGGACTGGTGGAGTTGAAATTCAGACAAGGCACGAAAGTTGGCGGACTTTTTATCGCAATTGCGGCTCTGCTATCCACTTTTCTGATTTCTGCACCAGCGCAGGCTGCTCCACGGGCGATCTTGGTTTGGGTTGACGCACAATACAAGGATGCCGCAATGGCCCTATTCGCAAAGGGTTATAAGAAACGCGCGGTCAAGGTTCGCGCTCATGACATGTCCACGATTGTGACCGATTTACAGTCGATAGATCCCAATAAAGCTCCGGACATTATTTTGGTGGAAAACGACCAGACCGCGAATCTGGCCAGTGCTGCGCTAGTGATCCCACTGGAATTGACTCCTGCCACCTCGCGGGCACTGTCGACCGTTGCAATAGATAGTTTCAAGTATGGGGAATCAATATTTGGTGTCCCCATGCAGCGCCAAAATGTGGCGCTTGTCACTAACGCGGATCTGATTCCCACTGCTCCCAAGACATTTGCAAAGTTGAGCAAGTTGGCTCTAAAGACGGTTGCTGACGGCAAAGCAGAAATTCCGTTTGCCCTGCCTCAGGGAATTGACGGTGATGCCTATTCAACGTACCCGCTCTTCGCGGGACTTGGCGGATATGCCTATGGTACCAACAGTTTTGGGGCCATCAACACAAACAAAATTGGGATTAATAATAAGAAGTTTGTTAAGAATCAAGGGCTCATCAACGCATGGAATTCCAGTGGATTAATCAACTCGGCGTTGTCAGCAGATGATGCGCGGGCAGCATTTGTTGCTGGCAAGTCCCCATTCTGGGTCACGGGCCCAGAAGACATTGCCACGTTGAAGACTGTGACTTTCCGCTACCGCATCACCCCTGTGCCGACGATTGTTAAGGGAATTAACACATCACCGTTCATGAAGTCGATGGGTTTCATGGTGACTTCCTTTGCCTCTGCACACAAGGTTCAACCTGCGTCCAAGGATCTCGTCGCCAACAACAGCACCACGTCCAAAGCTCAGACCACCTTTTATTCTGCATCGCCGTACGTGGGCCTTCCCGCGAACTCCGCTGCTGCGGCAGCCTCGCCTGACAGGGTGTTGCTGGCATTTGGCTCCGCTGCATTAGGCGCTATCCCGTATCCGAACGTTCCAGAGTGGGGAGCTGCGAGCGCATCCCTTGGGGGTGCCTGGCGTGACTCCACCCGAGGTGGGGATGCAATTCCCGCAGCGAAGGCATTTTCCTCTGCTAAGGCTCAAGTAGTGGTTGCCCAGACTCCTGTGCCGGCGCCGGCGCCCGAGACTCCTGCGATTCCTTAGTTCTGCCCCAACCCGCGCCCCAACCCAGGCCCTGTGATTAGTGTGCGGGATTTAGGCTATTAATAACAGACATTTCAGGCGATAGCGGGTGAATTTCCTGCACACCAAATTAAATGTTGCCAGAGCTGAGACATCGTTTCCTATTCGCAGGGCTGAGCTCACGGGAGCCTTTTTTGGGTCTCGGATTTGCACTCTCACCCCGAGAGTGCTAACTTTTGATGTAGCACTCTCACCATGAGAGTGCTAACTCAAAGAACCTGATTCCTGCAGTTTCCGGAAGGAACCCATAACTCATGGCAAAAATGATTGCATTCGATGAAGAGGCACGCCGCTCACTTGAGCGCGGCATGAACGTCCTCGCAGACGCTGTCAAGGTGACGCTTGGACCTAAGGGTCGCAACGTTGTGTTGGAAAAGAAGTGGGGCGCACCCACCATCACCAACGACGGTGTCTCTATCGCTAAAGAAATTGATCTCGAAGATCCATACGAAAAGATCGGCGCAGAGCTGGTCAAGGAAGTTGCCAAGAAGACAGACGATGTCGCTGGCGATGGAACCACAACCGCAACCGTTCTCGCTCAGGCACTCGTTCGCGAAGGCCTACGCAACGTTGCTGCGGGTGCGAACCCCATGGGTCTGAAAAAGGGTATTGAGCGCGCAGTTTCTGTTGTGTGCGACGAATTGCTCAGCATGGCCAAGGACGTAGAAACCAAGGAGCAGATTGCGTCAACAGCAGCAATCTCCGCCGGTGGAGACTCCGAAGTCGGCGAACTCATCGCTGAGGCCATGGACAAGGTTGGCAAAGAGGGTGTCATCACCGTTGAAGAGAGCCAGACATTCGGTCTCGAACTAGAACTCACCGAGGGTATGCGTTTTGACAAGGGTTACATCTCCCCTTACTTCGTCACGGACACCGAGCGCATGGAGACAGTGCTCGACGATCCATACATTCTGATTGCTAACTCCAAGATCTCTGCGGTCAAGGATGTTCTTCCCGTTCTGGAGAAGGTCATGCAAAGTGGCAAGCCACTCATGATCATCGCTGAAGACGTTGAAGGCGAAGCACTTGCCACACTCGTTGTGAACAAGATTCGTGGAACTTTCAAGAGTGTCTCGGTTAAGGCACCAGGCTTTGGCGATCGCCGCAAGGCAATGTTGCAAGACATTGCGATCCTTACCGGTGGCCAGGTCATCTCTGAAGAAGTCGGCCTCAAGCTTGACACCACAACGCTGGATCTCCTCGGTCGCGCCCGCAAGGTCGTTGTCACCAAGGATGAAACAACAATCGTTGAAGGTGCTGGAGATGCAGACCAGATTCAGGGTCGTGTCAACCAGATCCGTGCAGAGATCGATAAGAGCGATAGCGACTACGACCGCGAGAAGCTGCAGGAGCGCCTGGCAAAGCTTGCCGGCGGTGTTGCAGTGATCAAGGTTGGTGCTGCTACCGAAGTTGAGCTCAAAGAGCGCAAGCACCGCATTGAGGATGCTGTCCGCAACGCTAAGGCGGCGGTCGAAGAAGGCATCGTCCCTGGTGGCGGCGTGGCACTCATCCAGGCGATGAAGGCAGCTGGACCAAAAATTGATGCACTCGGTCTGACAGATGAGCAAGCAGTTGGCGCAAACATCGTTCGCGTTGCTGTGAGCGCACCGCTTAAGCAGATCGCTGAGAACGCTGGCCTCGAAGGCGGAGTAATCGTGGAGAAAGTCCGCGAACTTCCAGTCGGCCACGGACTCAATGCTGCAAACGGCGAGTACGTCGACATGATCAAAGAAGGAATCATCGATCCTGCCAAGGTGACACGCTCTGCCCTGCAGAACGCAGCATCCATTGCAGGCTTGTTCCTCACCACCGAAGTTGTTGTTGCTGATAAGCCTGAGAAGGCAGCACCTGCGATGCCAGGTGGCGGCGACATGGGTGGCATGGATTTCTAATTCAAAAAAGTATTAAAAAAGTGTGGGCGGCCAATGGCCGCCCACACTTTTTATTTAAATTTTTTACTTGAGCAAAGTGAAAACATGACGGTAGGTGCCGTCTGCCTTGCGAGTCGTGGCTACTTCGCCGCGGGCGCCCAAGTATTTCCCTGTGCCGCCGATGACCGCAATGACGGCACTTTCATTGAATGTGAGTTGCTCCTCGTTCGCTGGGTAGAAACTGTTCCCCTTGGCCAGAATCTGCCCACCGGGCAATGTGTAAGTTAGATTTCGATGCCGCACCTCACCGGTCGCTTCGGTTTGGGCGATTTCAGTAGAAACAATAGATCCAGTGAGGTATCCAAATGCTTTCCCTTTGTTGGTGCTCAACTTCGCTCCAAATATTGTCTCGCTCGCGCCGGGAACAGTGGCGTTTAGATCCCACGTCTTAATGGTGGGTGGCGCCTGAAAGAGCACCAGTTTATATGTGTCTTTCTTGGCTGTTGGTTGTGTCGCACTGGCCGGGTTCGAGAGGCCAATGGTGAAGAGTGTTAACGCACTTGCTATCGCGGCCAGAATTTTGGTTTTCATGGGTGCCTTCCTGTTACTTGATTGTGGTTCGAAACAGGACGGTGTTGTCCGTTTCCAGATCGGGGCCCCAAATTATTTGAGCGTTCGGCGACCATCGGATTTCGTTATAGCCTTCTTTGACTCCAACCTGCTGCGGGGTGTAGGTCGTGGCGTTGGGCCAAGATTTAGCAGAGAACTTGGCTTTGGTCCATCGCTTGGGTGTTGAAGTAATCTGTGACTTGCAGTCAGTCTGCGGGTTTCGGGAGTTTACGCAACTCGGATTCAATGGCGCCTGATGGATTACGAGCGCCTTCCACGATGATCCTGTGGTAGCAACGACCTTACTGGTCTTGGTGTCTGTGATCTGCGCGATAAGGCCACCATCGCCTATTTGTTGGCGATCTGTACCAATGTATTCCAAACCCGAGTCATTCTCCTTAAAGTCCTTGCCCATGATTGCGATGGTTAAGGGGTAAGTAGCGGTGAAGGTGATTCGCTCAGCATTAAAGGAACGTTCAGTGGTGATCGGTACGGAGTCTTGACCAACTTTCTTCCCATTGACATAAAGCGCGAACCAGTTATCAGCCCATACCTCAGCAAGAAATGTTGATTTGGTCTTGGCTGCCTGGGCAGGTGTGCCCAACGATGCTGCGAAGAATGACGCCGCAATGAGCGGTATCAGGATGAGTGATAAGCGACGCATTCTGACTCCCTGGGTTTTCATCGCCGGTAGGTTTCAGTGGATACCGAACCCTGTGGATCGGTGAAGGTCATGCTGACCGAGCTCAACGTCGCTGTGTAATCAATGTGATAGGTCCCGCCGTTGAGTGTGTAGGTGAGGGCAAATTGAGAATCTCCACCACGGGAAAAGCCGGTAATTGCAGCCCCTCGTAAGGGTTCACCGGCCGGGCGGTACGGCCGAGTTACAGCCTGGGGTTCAATTTGACCATCGCGCACGGTGACTTTGCCACGCATTCCACCGTTGATATACGGGTAGGTGGTGGTGCCGTGATAGTGGTACTTCCCTTTGAATGTGTGTCCGTTTAAGGCGTCGAGGGGACGCATTTTCTTTCCATTTGGTTCGAGAGCACCGTAGATCGGGTACCCGTCCAAGGCATAGGCAATTGGTTTTGTTTCACCAACCTTGCTGGACAAATGGAGCGGGGCTGCGTGATAGTGGTAGTCATCAGCCCTGCCGCAGTGACCACCCCATTCATCGAGCTCACCAATTAAGTAGGCATCCTCGCCGCGGTTATTCAATGCATTGAAAATTGGCACGCCGTCAGCAGCCAATGCGATTGCGCCCCTGAAGAGATTGTTCTTGGTCGATATCGGATTTGCCGCTTTCCTCGGTTTAACCGGAATGCTCCACGCGTTGCTACCCGTGTAGGGCATGGGGACTGGAACCTGCTGCTGCCAATTGGTGATTCCCACCATCATGTTGTGAAGCGGAAGGCCATTGCTTTCAACCAAGTAGTACTTGCCACTTCGCAGTGTCTTGACGGAATTGGCAAATGCCGAGAAACCGGGCAGGCGTACTTGACTGTTCGCTGCTGAAATGGGTGCACTGTCCACGAGGGCAGAGGTGATCATTACTCCGACGCCAAGCGCCGCGCCTGAAAGCAATGTGCGCCGTGTCAGGGCATGTGAAGGAAAGTGCGGATGCACATGGTCGTTATGGTCGGCTGTAGTGGACATCGATGCTCGCTTCCTTGAGAGTTTTCTTTGAAATTGCTGCTAGGAGTTCATCGCGCGAGATTGACGCGGAATTTGTTTTGGGCAGTTTTGGCTTCCCCGACAGGGCGTAAACGTGAATTGTGTAGACCTTGTCACCCGGCCCTTTGGAGCACGGTGGCGAATACGCAGCATCTCGGTTGACGCTGTTGCCACCGGTTGTGCCGACTCGCTTATTACTTGCGGCTAGACCCTTTCGCTTGGCGGGAATATTCCAAACGTTCCAATAGTCGTGGTACCCGCCTTCAGGAGCAGCGCTGTCCATCACGACCGCGAAGCCCTTTGTATTCTTGGGAGCGCCGGTCCATCGGATTGGAGGGCTCATACCGACACCATCACATGTGTAGGTTGCCGGAAGCATGTAGTTGGAACCCACAGCTGGACTGCTCACGGTGAAGTCAGCAGCGCTGGCGGCGTTGGGAATCATGAAGGCTCCCACGAAAGCAAGAGCAATTCCTGACATCAGTGTTGTTTGCCGAGATTTCATTGGAGGCACTATGTCAGAGTCAAATCGACTCGAATACCGTGTTTCCACGGTGTCGTGAAGGGGGTTATATAGGTTAGTCCCGTGATACTTGAAGGTAACTGGAATTTCCTTGCGGTCGATGGTGCTGTCGTTCGTTTGAAGAGCGGGAACAGCGGCCTGATGAATCTCGATGTGAAAGCGCCAGTCCGCCAGGGATCACTCATGATTGCTGACTCCATGGCTGACATTCACCTTGTCCTTGCCCTAGACAAGATCAAGACAGGCAATTTCTTGACAGAGGCAGCCGCCAAGGCATTCTTTGGCAGCTATAACGCGCGTGACCTTGTCTACCGCGCCCAAGGTCCTCATGACGGTACTGGCTACCAAGTTTCAGGCAGCGCCACCGCAGGAACTCTCGACTTGGAAATCACCCTGTCCATCATGCCGGTGGACGCTGCCCCGCACCCTGAAGTAGAGCTCTTGGGCTCAGCGTCCTTTGGCAAAGTACATATCCCATTGCCCGGGATTGGCACTGTTGATGACATGAACGTGGATATTGATGCCAAGTTAGCGGTGCAAAGTTCAACACCTTAGGTGTTTAGTTTGACGTAAAGTCGCCTTGGTGAATGGCTTCAGCATCGACAATCCGATACGAGTAGCCCTGCTCGGCAAGGAACCTCTGTCGATGTTGAGCAAAATCAGCATCCAGGGTGTCCCGGGTGACAACGGAATAGAAGTGCGCCGTGCGGCCATCAGACTTGGGTCGCAGGATTCGGCCGAGGCGCTGGGCTTCCTCTTGGCGAGAACCGAATGAACCACTGACTTGAATGGCGACAGTGGCATCAGGGAGATCAACTGAGAAGTTGGCCACCTTGCTCACTACGAGCAACTTGGTTTCACCAGCCCGAAATGAAGCAAAGAGTCGCTCCCTTTCCTTGACATTTGTTTCGCCCGTGATGATGGGGGCATTGAGGTGCTCACCAAGTTCGGCGAGCTGATCGAGATATTGCCCGATCACCAGAACCTGATCATTCACATGGTGGCGAGTAATTTCTTCAACGATGGTGATTTTCTCGGCAGCGCTTGCTGCCATGCGGTACTTATCCTCTTGTTCGGCCACTGCGTATGCCATGCGATCAGGCTCAGGAAGTGTGACACGAACTTCAATGCAATCGGCAGGAGCGATGTAGCCCTGAGTTTCAATTTCTTTCCAGGGAGCGTCGTAGCGCTTCGGACCAATGAGTGAAAACACGTCAGACTCGCGACCATCCTCACGAACAAGTGTTGCAGTGAGCCCGAGGCGCCTGCGGGATTGAATGTCCGCGGTAAATCTAAAGATCGGAGCGGGGAGGAGGTGGACTTCGTCGTAAATAATCAAACCCCAGTCGCGCGAATCAAAAACTTCGAGATGGGGGTAAATGCCTTGTCTCTTGGTGGTCATGACCTGATAGGTCGCGATAGTGATGGGTCGAATCTCTTTCTTGGCACCGGAGTATTCGCCAATTTCGTCAGCGGTGAGTGTTGTGCGCTTCAAGAGTTCGTCGCGCCACTGGCGTGCGCTGACGGTGTTAGTCACGAGAATCAGGGTTGTTGCTTGCGCGCGGTACATGGCAAGTGCACCGACCAGGGTTTTGCCAGCACCACAGGGAAGAACTACCACGCCGGAGCCGCCATACCAGAAGCCGTCTGCAGCCTCAGTTTGGTAAGGACGCTCTTTCCAGTCATCGCGAAGGGTGATGGTGTGACGTTCACCATCAACGTATCCGGCAACATCCTCGGCCGGCCAACCTAATTTGACCAATGCCTGCTTGAGGTGACCACGTTCACTGGGATGAACGGCAACAGTTGTTTCATCGATCCGCTGACCAAGCAGGGGCGCGACTTTCTTGCTCTTGAGGACTTCTTCTAGGACTGCGACATCAATGGCTTGCAGAATCAATCCATTGGCCGGATCGCTGTTGATTTGCAGCCGACCATAACGTGACATTGTTTCTGCGACATCGATAAGTAACGCATTGGACACTGGGTAGCGGCTATAACGAATCAGCGTGTCAATAACGCTCTCAGCATCATGGCCAGCGGCGCGCGCATTCCACAGGCCCAATGGTGTGAGGCGATAGGTATGAATGTGCTCTGGTGCTCGCTCTAGCTCAGCAAATGGGGCAATCGCCTTGCGACAGGCATCGGAGTCAAGGTGATCAACCTCCAGAAGCATGGTCTTATCACTTTGAACGATCAGCGGGCCGTCAGTCACAGGCAATCTACTTTCGGGTAGTTATTGAAGTTCGCGCAGAATCTCCAAGAGTAACTGAGCCCGATGCACCATGGCACTGCTGGATGCCCATTCGAAGTCAGCATGAGCACCATCACCGACAGCGCCCATGCCATCGATCGTGGGGATTCCCGCTGCTGCGGTGAGATTGCCGTCACTTGCGCCACCCACGGCGCACTCCGCGAGTGCCGGCAACCCCAGAGTTTGTTGAGCTTTTTGGGCGATGGCGAACAGGTCCTGGCTCATGGCGCTCTCCATGGCTGGTCGATCGATACCGCCGATGATTTCGATTCTGACGTCGAGGCTTGAGGTGAATTCCCGCACCGCACGATCCACGCGCTCCTGTTCATCTCGATTCCACGCTCGAACGTCTAGATTGACTTCAGCCCTATCCGGGACGGTGTTGGTCGTGGTTCCCGAACTACTCACCGTAGGAGTAACGGTGGTGCCGTGCTCCCGATGTCCCCAGAGGGTGGTTGCAGTTACAAACTCGGCTGCGGCCACGAGCGAATTGATGCCTCGATCTGGATCTAGCCCGGCGTGGGCAGCGACGCCGTGAAAGATTACTTGGTAGTTGGAGGTGCCTTTGCGCCTTGTTTTGAGAGCACCTCCTTGCGATGGCTCCAAAACAATGACGGCGCGAGCTCGAGTAATCGCACTAGCGATCACAGTGCGTGATGCATGGGATCCGATTTCCTCATCGGTCGTCAGTAACATGCCTACGGTGCCTTCGCTCGTGATACCAAGAGCTTGGAGCGCTGCCCAGCCTTGGACAACACCGGCTTTCATGTCAAAAACCCCGGGCCCCGTGATTCGGTCACCATTAATGGCAAAGGGGATTGAGTTGAGGGTGCCTATGGGCCACACGGTGTCGAGATGACCAAGAAGAAGGACTTCGGGTTGATCGGGACCCCAACGCCACACCGGACAGCCTTCGTGCGCTTCAGTGCGTGCGTTGCCAGGGAGCCATTCGCGGCTGAGGTCGAGAGCGAGTTGGGTGATTTTCCGTGTTGACTCCACATCGCTGGAGGGAGATTCACACTCAACGAGTTGTTGGAGCGTGTTAAGCATTGCTTGGTGATCAAAATCCATGTGCGATCAGGCCCCTTTGTGTAAACGTCGGCTCTCGGTACGGTTGCCCCATGCTTGAGCATATTGCGCCAGATGTGCTGCGCCAGGCGCAGATCACGGCTCAGTTGGCGCAGGAGCGCTCCGGTGTCGTCATCCGCTCACTGGAGACCTCTGAAGAGAATCTGCCAGCCCGTGAAATTTTTGATCGTGTGTGGCCGCCCATTGGCGGGGGCACGCAGGTGCCGCCCAATCTCTTACGAGCGATAACTCATGCAGGTGGGTACTGCTCTGCCGCATTCGTGGTCGACGGAAGTACGGAAATTCCGGTGGGTGCGGCCCTTGGAGTTCTCGGTGTCCATGAAACACCGACTGGCCCCCACATGCATATCCACTCCCACATGGCAGGGGTGCTCGACGAGCACCGAAATCGACGTATTGGCACAGCGTTGAAACAACATCAAAGAATGTGGGCTCTTGAGCGTGGAATCGACACTGTCGTCTGGACCTTTGATCCACTCGTAGCTCGAAATGCCCGTTTGAATTTGGTGAATCTAGGTGTGACGGTTCGAGGGTACGAACCAAATTTTTATGGCGCGATGTCTGACTCGATCAATGCGGGCGATGAATCGGACAGAGTGTTTGCTTGGTGGGACCTGGCAGGTGAAAGAGCGCAGGCCGCGGCACGAGGTGAACTTCTGCCTATTGATGCAATTACCGCTGAGCAGTGTGTCATTGAAACCCCCGACGACATTGTTGCTTTGCGTAGCTCTGATCCGGCACAAGCACAAGAATGGCGCAAACGCATGCGACTGGAGTTAATGCGAGAGTTTGCGGCAGGCAAGGAAATTATTGGAGTCACGCGTAGTGGCGATTATGTTCTAGAAGCACGATGAGATCCAGGAGAAATTCATGACCATCAGTTTTCAAATTCATAGCCTTGAGATCCCATTAGTGCGCCCATTTCGCACTAGCTTTGGTAGTCAAAGTGTGCGCGATGTTGTACTGGTCGAAGCTGTCTCAGATTCAGGGGTCTCTGGCTGGGGAGAATGCGTCACCATGGCCTGGCCTGGGTACAGCGCCGAATACACCAGTGGTGCCATCGACGTAATGCAGAAATTCCTGATCCCCACGCTGGAACCGCTGTTAGAGACTTCCCCCGAACCAGATGCAGTGCGTTCGGCACTTTCTGTCATGCAGGGACACCCCATGGCCAAGTCGGCGCTTTCAACGGCATTACTCGATCTGTGGTTGAAAGAGCGCGAGACATCACTAGCCAACTATTTGGGTGCGGTCAAGGACAAAGTTGATTGCGGAGTGAGTGTGGGTATTCCATCATCAATCGATTCATTACTTGAAGAGGTTGGCTCATATGTTGATCAGGGTTACAAGCGCATCAAGTTAAAAATCGAACCAGGTTGGGATATTGATGCCGTGCGCCAGGTGCGTAATGCTTGGCCCGAGATGCTACTTCAGGTTGACGCCAACCAAGCCTATGAACGAACCGATGGCGCTCATTTGGCCCAGCTTGATCAATATGACTTACTTCTGATCGAGCAGCCATTACCGGAGGACGACTTTCTTGGTCACGCCATGATTTCCCGCGAAGTCAATACACCGATATGCCTTGATGAGTCGATTCTCTCAGTGGCATCTGCCCAAGGAGCAATTGAATTTGGTGCAACAACGATCATTAACATTAAGCCGGGTCGCGTTGGGGGATACCTCACGGCCAAGGAAATCCACGATCTCTGCGTTGGGCAAGGCATTCCGGTCTGGTGTGGTGGGATGCTCGAGACAGGAATTGGCCGGGCGGCAAATCTTGCGCTGGCAGCTTTACCGGGGTTCGTATTGCCGGGTGATACGAGTGCCTCTAATCGCTATTACGCGGAGGATGTCACCCAACCGTTTGTTCTGGACAATGGTCAATTACCTGTACCCAGTAAACCTGGGATTGGTATCGAACCTATCCCTGAAAACCTTGAAGCAATGAGAACGGCTGTGATTACAGCGTAGATTCCTGCATGCGAGCGGGGGCAATTCCACTCACGCGAGAAATCGCAAAAGTTCGCACGTTTGCGCTCCCGTGGTCAAATGCAGTCAGGGTTCCGTCGCCCATGCGAATAGGCTCAACAATTTGGGTGCTCGTGCTGCCATCTGCCTCGGCGTAACCGATCCAGACTCCGGTGTGATGTTCCTGGGCACTCTTCAACATAGCGATCAGTGCCGAGGTGTTCAGCGAATAGATTTCCTCGGGCTCAAGTTCTTCGATTTCAGCGTTTTCTCCACGAAGTAGCGCTGATGCAATTCGTTCGGCTTGGCTCAGTGTCACGCGACGTGAATGGCGGCCAAGTCTCGGTGGAATCTTGGCGCGATTGGACTCATCAATTTCAATGACTTCTGTTGATGCATTGTCAGAGATCAGATACAACAATGGCTGAGGCGCAGCACCTTTCGCCCAGGTGTCAAAAAATTCGGTGAACATTCCTTGAGTCCAGCCTGATTGATACCCACGGCGAATTGAGTCGGCTGAGAATCGGTAGACGCTTGCGGCGCCTCGACTCTCGATCTCAGAAATCGCATGGAGTTGCTCGCCAATTTCCAACGGCAGCGGACCTGGTGCAATGACTGTCAGGTCTCCTTGGATCAAAAAGTGATCGACTTCCTTGGGCAGTGCCAGCTGCTTGGCCGCGCCTGAAGCGTGGTCATTTATAACCTCAACGCCCGCGAGGGAAAGCACCCCACCATGTGCAAGCCCAATGATTTCCGCCTCATGGAATGTTGCTTTGGCAACGTTGTCTCGCATGGCGCCGCGGCGGCGGGGGTAGAAATGCTCGAGTGACTTGTTAAAGATTTTCCAGTTTTTGATGGGGGAAGCGTCAGAGTTCGCATTCCACCATTCGAGGGTTCGCAGAGTTTGCCAGCGCATAACACCGATTGCCGGTGAAGTTTGTGCGTTAGCCAGTGGCTTGGTCGACTCACTGCCCAACAGAGGAAGGTCGAGCCATGCCTGTGCCAAAACTACCCATTGTTGTTCGCGTGACTTGGATCGCCAGGTGTCGTATTTGGTAGTGACTTCCCATTGCAATGACTTTGTGAGTGCGATGAGGCCTGCGGCATGTGCGACTTCAAGGAGAAAGCATGCATCCGTTGTCGGAATTGCAAGGAATTCAGCCAGCCGGTCGACTTCGCGCGTTGAAACCCCGCCAGTGCGCAATGCGATTAGGGGGGTCACTCTGAAGACGTAAAGAGCGTCATGAACGAGAGACAAAAAATTATGTGCGATCAGACCAGCTTGCAATTGAAGGTCCTGCGCATTGGCCGCAGCTTTGTTGGCTCCTGAATCAATGTCAGGCAGAGCCACCGCATTGTTGTAAGACTCCGTGAGACTGTCGCGCACAGTTGTCACCGCACTGAGTGAGTCAGCATGCCCCCACACCAGACCAAGGGTGCGCAGGCTGTCAACCAAGTCACTTGCTTGATCAGAGATTGCCGGGTCAATCTGGGTGCTAATCGAATCCAAACTCATTGCCGCTGAACGCAATGTGAAAAGGACATTGAGTTGTGGTGCCGAGAGTTGATCAAGTGCTCGGCTCACTGATGGTGTCGCGGTGGCACGGCGTGCCAAGCCAGTTATGTCCGCAGGAGTGGGGTGCACCAGGTCGGGTCGGCCAACGAACAGCTCGGTGAGCTCAGCTTCGCTGCGTGAACGAAGATCATCGGCCAAACTTCGTGGCCGTGATGCTGTGGGGGAAGTCATGAATGT
>JAFMDS010000079.1 GCA_017857175.1 Candidatus Nanopelagicales bacterium
TCGCGAGTTGGTTCGCCTGAGACCCATGCGGACTTCGGTCACAGCCTTCCCATATTGGCGGCAATTTATTTTGTTGTTCTCACGGTCTTTTGGCTTTTCGCCCGCGGAGTGCCACTCAATAGGAATAGGCCGGTTTGGCTCAAAGTATTTGGGGTGGTGCTCATCCTTATTTCGATTGGAATTTCTTACTTCACGTTTATGACAGGTGACACGGGTGCTGAGGCAACGTGGTCAAAGGTGATTGAAGAGACAAACTACGGCGATTTTGAAACTGGGCATTAGTTTTTGTCAGCAAGTACTTTTTGGTAGTACTCATTTTCTTTTTCTTTATTGGGAAACGCAATCAGTACGGTGACAAGTCCAATGATTGTTAGCACGAGCGCAACACCGATTGCCAAGGTTTTGCCTTGCGTGAAGGCATCCGCGGCACCAGCCAGAATCGCCTCTGAGGTTTTGCCGGTGTACTTTGCTGCGACTTCAGCGGCAGAAGAATAAGACGAAGCAAGTTCAGTTGAAACCGTTGAGGTTACTTGTGACGCCTCTGACTCGGGGAGATCGGTCAACTGGGCTCGAACAGAAATTGCATATGTAGCGGCGAGGAATGTCCCCATCACGGCTTGGATGATCGCGCCACCGAGGTCACGTGTTAAATCGAGGAATGCTGAACCCATGCCTGCACGAGCAGGGGGGACTGATCCCATGAGTGCTCGAGACGCTGGTGTCACGGACAGGCCAACGCCAATTCCAACGAATGCATAGCCGGCCAAGACCCATCCCATGCTGACGTCTTTTGTCCACATCACCAACATGATGGCGAAGGCAACGACCACCGAACTGAGTCCGAGGGAAAAGCTGAGTTTGCTGCCTTTCTTAACAACCAATTTGCCTGCCACTTGGCCAAAGATCATTGTGCCTATCGCTGTGGGTAGGACAACGACCGCTGCGAGCAATGCCGAGTAGCCCAAAACATTTTGGGAGAATTGTTGCCCAATGAACAGGGTACCGATTAATGAACCGAATGTGATCGCGCCGGCAATAAACGCAACCCAGAGGGTTCGGGCTTTGAGGAGCGGGAGGTAAATGAGCGGGTTCGCTGCCCGAGTTTGGCGCCAGAAAAATAGTGCGAGAAATGTCAGCGATATCAGGAAAGTCCAGAGCAAAGTCCATTCCAAGCCATTAGCAACTTGTTCAATGGTCAGTACCAGTAGAAGGACACCAATGATAGACAGCCCTCCACCAATGTGATCCACCGATCGGGAGCCTTCATCGCATTTCCATGGGAGAACGAAGAGTCCAATGAGAAGTGCAATAAGCACGATTGGAACGGAGATGAGGAATACCGAACCCCACCAAAAATATTCGAGGAGCCAACCGCCCATGACGGGTCCGAGTGCGGCAACACCACCTCCGACACCTGACCACAGGGCGATTGCGGTGACCTTGGCGTGATTTCTATACAAGCTTGAAATCAAGGAAAGTGTGGTGGGGAACAACAATGCTGCGGCAAGCCCTGACGTGAACCGACCGAGAACGAGAATCTCGGGATTGGGTGCGAGGGCCGAGATAAATGCGGTGGGGACAGTAAGAACTGCGCCAAGCACAAACATCAACTTGCGACCATAACGGTCAGCTAGTGCCCCGAAGTAGAGAACGGTGGAAGCCAAACCTAGTGCGAACGCATTTGCAATCTGAGTGAGATCGGCTTGGGATGCATTGAGGTCTCTACCAATCGATGGCATTGCGACGTTGGCAATAGATAGTGAAATATTCGAAACAATTGCACCGGTAACCAATGCCAATAGCACAAAGGTGCTCTTGGGTGGCTTGTCCGCGGGCGGGGCCGAGGAATTCACTTGCTGCGCATCACTCATTGGACAAGCGTAACCATGTAACAGGATTATCTGATCACTATCTATGCGACCGCAATTTCTATGCGATGTTAATGCCTATGTCTGTTCCGGCGCATCAAGCAGGGAATGACCGAGGGCGGACGAACGTGGTCGATGCTTCAAGAGACCTGTTACCAAGGAGCAGGGATGATCACACTCGCTTTTCGTGCAGCTGGCGAAACGGGGAAACTCAAAAGGATGTCGTCGCCCACAGGCCACACAGTGCTGCGCAAATTCCAAGCTATGTCCTGCCATTCCTGAACGATTTTTTCGCGGTCATCGCGGCATCGATTACAACAGCATCAGGAACGGCCCGAATGGAGCACCATCTGTTGGCAACCTGTGAGGCCCCCACGGTTATTGCCGGTACCGAGTGTCCAGGAACCGCGAGTGTGACCATTGCTCGAAAATATCTGCCAAGATGGAGTCATGGGTGAACATAATCAACATCACGAAGAATCCGTCATTGTGAACGCGTTACCGCAGGATTTGTACGACCTTGTTTCTGACATCACTCGCACTGGCGAGTGGAGCCCGGTTTGCACTTCATGTTGGTGGGATGATTCTGCAACAGCCGGCACTGTGGGTGCATGGTTCACCGGACGTAATGAGACGCCCGACAGGGTTTGGGAGACTCGATCTCAAGTGATTGCGGCCGAACCTGGGCGCGAATTCGCATGGGTAGTCGGCGGAAAATTTGTTCAGTGGGGATACATACTCACGCCGGTTGAAGGTGGAACGATCCTGACTGAGACATGGAAATTCTTGGATGAAGGAATTGAAATGTTTCATGAGAAATACGGAGACCAAGCAGCTGATCAGATTGCTGATCGAACTCAGCAGGCACTGGCGGGTATTCCGAAAACACTCTCAGCGATTAAACAGATTGCTGAGTCAACCCGATAATGTCGTGAGTTCGGGACCGACTCGCAAGTGCAACGCGACAAATAAAAAGCAACACTGTGGCGGAGTCAAACAATATGGCTTCGTGGCTGGTATTTCTTGGGCAGTTTGGTCAGGCTAATCGCCGTGTGGCCGCGATGTCACTCTTTCCTCTCGAGTAGTCTGAATATTCGCCTCAATTGCATGTCTCTTGATCACGGGAAGGTAATAACATCATGGGAGAAGAAGCACGCGTTCATCCACTTTGACTCCTTGCTGCTGTGGATCTTTATGTGGTAGCAGCGCTAGTGCTTCGATCTGCTGTCAGTGCACAAGCCAGCATGGTAGATGCACCGATTCGAGGCGCAAAGGTTTCACGCTATCGTCGCGACAGATTCCGCTGCAAGAATGGCGGGAAATAGAAAGGTTGTCATTTCGAACTACTCCCGACACGGATGCCGTAGGGAATCTCGATGTGGATACCTGTTATTGAACCGAAAGGTTTACCAAGTCTTGTTGTGGAGTTGAAAATCGCCTCAGCACTTAATCTTGCTTCCCTTGAGAAGACATTTCGCGAAGGTCTTGTCTTTGACCGTTTTCGCTTGGAATTCCCAGGTTAGTTGCTGGGGTTTCGCCATAGC
>JAFMDS010000041.1 GCA_017857175.1 Candidatus Nanopelagicales bacterium
GGGGTCATGTGTCGTATTATTGCCGATCGACAGAGAAGTGCACTATTCATGGGGTCTTTTGGTCCTAATATTTAGCTCAGGAAGGAAAGTCCGATGAATACGTCGAGGCAATCTCCTTTCCGTTGCCTAGTGACTGGTGCCAGTCGAGGTATTGGTGCAGCAATTGTGGGTGATTTGGCCAGCGCTGGCTACCCAATTGCCCTGACTGCTCGAACTGAGTCGGACCTGCTTGCAGTTGCAAGCACTTTGGATGTGCCACATTTGGTCATCCCAGGCGATGTCACGGACCCCACCGCCGCTGACAGGATTGTCCAGCACGTGGTGGGCGAATGGAATGGCCTCGATGTTCTCGTTATTAACGCAGGCGAAGGGATCTCCGCTCCCATAACGCGGACTGATGACGCACTATGGGAGCGAATGATCGAACTCAATCTCAATGCGCCATTCCGATTCATGCGTGCGGCTATACCCACGATGAAAGAGCAAGGCTTTGGCCGCATTGTTGTCATTGCAAGCGTTGCCTCACGTGTCGGAGCCCCCTACATCTCGGCCTACACCGCCGCAAAGCACGGAGTCCTAGGTTTAGTCCGGTCCGCCGCAGCGGAATTGTCGCCACACGGGATCACCGTGAACGCTGTGTGTCCTGGCTATGTAAACACACCGATGACAGCCCGTACTGTTGATTCTATTGTTGAAAAGACGGGCAGGGATAGGAGTGAAGTGCTGCACACATTAGCTCAAGAACAGGGACATGGAAAGTTGATTGAACCCGAAGAAGTTGCGGCGACAGTTAATTTCCTTGTCCACGAACAGGGTGCAATAAACGGACAAGGGATCACCCTTGATGGCGGGAAGGTGCAGATATGACCGTGAAGAGAATTAATCCGGAGTCACTTGCTCCACCAATTGGATTTTCACATGCAGTCGTGGCCGAAGGTTCCACGATTGTCTTACTCGCTGGTCAGACAGCATTAAACGCCGACAACGTAATTGTGGGGGCGACAATCGTTGAGCAAGTGGAAAAAGTCTTGCAAAATTTATTGGCCGCATTGGCAGCTGCTGGTGGAAACCCGTCGCAGCTCGCAAAACTCACCATCTATTGCGTTGATCCTGTTGATTACCGCGCGCACTCAAGGGAAATCGGAGCGGTATGGAAACGACTTGTTGGGCGGGATTACCCCGCAATGACACTTGTTGGCGTCACGCGCCTGTGGGATGACGAAGCACTGATCGAAATTGAAGGAACAGCGATTCTCCCGTGACATCACACCTTGATCTGCGTCCCCTGTGGGCGGCGACATCCATCGCCGTTATCGGGGCGACGGAGCGCGTCGGTGCAATGGGCCGCTTGCCGCTGGAGTACTTGATCAAACATGGTTTCGATGGATTCATTGCGCCCGTGAACCCAAAGGGCGGAGAGATTTTCGGCATGGAGGCTTTCGCCTCCATGGCATCCGTTCCACAACATATTGACCTAGCCCTCATTATGGTGCCCGCCCAACTCGTCAAAGATGCCGTGCGAGATTGCGCGGATGCAGGTGTGAACGTGGCTATCGTCATGTCATCAGGTTTTGCCGAGGTTGATAAAGAAGGTGCTGCCGCACAACAGGAATTGGTCGATATCGCTCGAACCAAGGGAATGCGTATTGTCGGGCCCAACTGCATTGGATCCGTGGGCGGCGCCCATAAAGTGCTTGCAACGTTTAGCCCAGTCTTTTCCTCCGAATCAACCCCGTTACCCGACGGACGCATTGCGTTAGTGAGCCAATCGGGTGCACTTGGTTTTGGAGCACTGTCCCTTGGTCTTGAACGTGGCGTCCCCATTGGGATCGCCATCACAACCGGCAACGAAGCAGATGTCACGGCTACTGAAGTTGCTGTGCAACTTGCGCAGGACCCTGATGTCGATGCTGTTGTTATGTACGTTGAGTCATTGGGAAATCTGGATTCATTAGCGCAGGTTGCGGCAACCAAACCAATTGCAATCCTTAAAGCTGGACGCAGTGCGGCGGGTGCAGAGGCTGCAGCTTCTCACACGGGCGCATTGGCCTCGCCGGATAAAGTGGTGAGCGCAGCATTAAAGCAATATGGCATCGCTAGAGTCGACAACATTGATGAGTTGCTCGATGTTGCGTCAATGTTCGCATCGGAGAGAATCATCGGTGGCCCTGGGGTTGGCATTGTCACAACATCAGGTGGAAGTGGAATCCTCGCCGTCGATGCAATCGAAAAAGAAGGTTTGGTCCTTGCCAATCTTGATCAATCCACTGTGTCTGATCTGGAACAGATTGTTCCCAGTTACGGCAATGCTACGAACCCGGTCGATGTCACTGCAGCGGTGATGGCTGAACCAGGCTTATTTGAACGTTGTGTTGATCGGTTGGCTGACGATCCAGCGGTCAACGCAATCGTGGCGTGCTTCGCAGTCTTGGTGGGCAAGGATGTTGACAGAATTGCTACCGCCCTACACGAATTGAGGGACCGAACTGGCCTTCCCGTGGCAGCGGTTCGTACGGGCGCGGCTGCACTTGCGCCCGAGGGCGCCGAAGTGCTCAAAAGAGCAGGAGTCCCCGTGTATCCAACCCCCGAACGCGCTGTGGCTGCCCTGCGTGCCCTCGTCACCGCGAACACAAGAGTCAGTCGTTCATTCAATGTACTTTCTCCCTCTGAGATTCCCACTCCTTCACCGGGTGCCTCGGAAAAGGAGTTGAAAGAGTTACTCGCAAAATCAGGATTACCCATCCCTGAATCAATTCTTGTCAGTGAGGCTGCACAGGTTCTCAATGCAGTTGACACCGTTGGCGGCAGGGCAGTTTTGAAAGCCGTCGTTCCCGGCCTACTACACAAGTCCGATGCAGGCGGAGTGGTGCTTGATGTAACAACTGAGCGAGCCGTGAAGACCTTCACCACACTGAAAGCCATGGGTGGTGATGTACTCGTTGAAAGGTTTGTCCCCGGGGGGATTGAAGTCTTAGTTGGTATCAGCGGGAGCTCCATGGGACCGGTGCTCACCGTGGGTGTGGGCGGGGTTTTGACCGAGATTGTGGCGAGTGCTTCGGTGCGTCTGCTCCCTGTAGATCGAGTTGATATTGAGCAGATGATTTCTGAAACCGCACTCGATCAATTACTCGCGGGGGCACGAGGTTCCCAACCATCAGACCGCAAGGCTTTGGTCACTTTAATTGAGACGCTTGCCCACGGTGTGAGAAATTGGCCAACCGGTTGTGAATTAGACATAAATCCGGTGACCGTTCTTGAGCGCGGCTGCTGGGTCCTCGATGCAGCCTATGTTTCACCCCAAACTGACTAGACAATCACACTAAATAGGAAGGCACCACAATGGATGTTGGTCGACTCGTTGCACGCTCAATGCGAAGGTATCGAGATCGCATTGCTCTTGTTGGTCCTGAGGGTGAAAGCACCTATGGTCAAACGGGAGCGCGAGTAATGCAACTTGCTCGTGGGTTGCGTGCATTGGGACTTGAGACAGGCGATCGGGTTTTGGATCTACAGTCCAATCAGAACACATACATTGAAACTGATTTGGGCATAAGTACAGCTGGCTTGTGTCGTGTGGCACTTAATTATCGTCTTCACCCAACTGATTGGGTCAGAATCACAAAGGACTGCACACCCAAGGTACTCATTCTTGATGTTAAATTCTGGGATCAGACCACAGAAATACGATCTATGGTGGATCACGTCATTGTTATCAATGGAGATCCGGGCCAGAGCTCAGAATATGAACGCTTTCTAGCGGCACAATCTCCCGAACCATTGTTACTTTCCGTGGACCCTGATGCATTGGTCTCGTTGAATTACTCAAGTGGGACAACTGGGAATCCCAAAGGGGCGATCCGCACGCACCGCAACAGAATGGCGAGTTTGCATAACATTGTTACTGACTTTTTGGGCAAAGTTCCCAATGAAAATAGTACTTGGGTTCATGCGGGACCGGTGACTCATACTAGTGGCCTTTTTGTCCTTTCCTATTTCACATTTGGGGCTAAACAAATTGTGCAAGCTAAGTTTGACCCCGAAGACTTGGTGGATGCCATTGAAAACCGTGGAGCGAATGGAACGGCGCTTGTCCCGACCATGGTGGCACGACTTCTCGCGATGCCGGACATATCCCGAGAGCGCATGAAGAATCTTGAAATCATGGGATATGCGGGCGCACCAATGCCGCCCGAACAAATCAAGGATTGTTATGAACGAATTACTGTCAACATGAGTCAGTATTACGGGCTAGTTGAGGCCATCCCACCGGTCACGGTACTTGGACCCGAAGAGCACCGACGCGGAATTTTTGGTGAGCCCGAATTGCTCACCAGCGCTGGCAATCCGTGCAATGGCGTTGAAGTACGCATTGTCGATGAACAGGGAAACGATGTGCCGGCCGGTGAAATTGGTGAGGTAATAACTCGAGGTGATCACGTCATGCGCGGGTATTATGGTCAGGCTGGGCAAGACAACACGGTGACCAAGGCGGTGCGCGATGGCTGGCTTCACACCGGTGATCTTGGCCGCCTTGATGCTGACGATTATCTATTCTTGGTAGACCGTAAGGGTGACATGATTATTTCAGGTGGGTACAACATCTACCCTCGTGAAATCGAAGACACCATCGCTGAAGTTCCTGGCGTCCATGAAGTAGCTGTCGTCGGAGTAAATGATTCGGACTGGGGGCAGCACGTCACGGCACTTGTGACACTGCGCGATGGGGCTGACACAAGTATCGATTCAATTCTTGAGCATTGCAAGGCGAATCTAGCGTCCTATAAAAAACCAAAAGATGTTCGCATTGTGACCGAATTTCCGCTGAACTCAACGGGGAAAATAGCGAAAAAGGTTTTGCGCGAGGAACTCAACGCAGAAGAAACAAATGGAAAGGGTGAATGAAGTGAGTAACTCCCAGACCCAAGAGGTTCCTGGCGCCTACCCCTACACCCGTGGAATTAGCGCGGATCCCGGAGTGTGGACCATGGGGCAGTATGCGGGCTTTGGAACCGCCAAAGAAACCAATGCTCGATTTCGTTCTTTGTTAGATCAAGGTCTCACGGGGTTCAGTGTCGCCCTTGACCTTCCTACTCAAATGGGAATTGATTCAGATAATCCCCTTGCGGCGGGGGAGGTTGGCAAAGTTGGTGTCGCCATCGACAGTTTGGCTGATATTGAAATCCTTATGGATGGCATTGAACTCGAGAAAATCACGCAAGTACGCACCACCGCAAATTCCATCGGTTACATCTGGGCTGCCATGTTTGAGGCGTTAGCAGAAAAGCGCGGCGTGGATCCCAATAGATTCGGAATGTTCATTCAAAATGACGTGCTTAAAGAGTATTTTGCCCGCGGCACACAAATCTTCCCCGCTCCAGCAGGACTAAAGTTGTCAGTCGATGTTATTGAACATGTCGCCACAAAAATTCCTCGATGGGTTTCTCTTGCCATGAGCGGGTATCACATTCGCGAGTCAGGATCTAGTGCAGTTCAGGAAATCGCCTTTACCTTTGCAAATGCGCGGGCATACATGGACGCGGCCATTGAACGCGGGATGACCGTCGATGACGTCGCACCAACGCTGTTTACCTTTCTATCGAGCAATATGGAGTTCATGCCTGAAGTTGCAAAATTTCGCGCAGCTCGACGCGTGTGGGCGAAGTTGATGCGTGAAAGTTATGGCTCACAAGATCCTCGCTCAGAGCAGCTGAGGATTTTTGCTTTCACAGCGGGCTCATCTTTGACAGCGCAACAACCACTGAACAACGTCGTACGCACATCGATTGAAGCGCTTGCTGCCGCTTTAGGTGGTTGCCAAACAATGCACGTGTGCGCCTTCGATGAAGCCCTGGGTGTTCCCACCGAAGCAGCTGCCACGCTCGCCCTGCGGACCCAGCAGGTTGTTGCTTTTGAAACAGGTGTTACGGGGCTCGTTGATCCACTCGGCGGCAGTGAACTTTTAGAGAGTCTGACGGACGAGCTCGAAGCCGCAATTTTTTCTGAGATGGACAGGATCGCTGAACTGGGTGGAGCACTGGCATGCATTGAGTCGGGCTATTTCGCCACGAGACTCTCAGACAGTGCCTATGAAACTGCGCGGGCGATTGACTCGGGTGATCAAAAAGTAATTGGCGTTAATACATTCGTGTCAGAGTCAGCGAGATTTGAAGTCTTTGAGATTGACAAGGAAAGCGAGCAACGCCAAATCGCTGACCTCGCGCAGGTGAAGTCAAAGAGGAATACAGACAAAGTGACTGAATCTCTCGAGAGTTTGCTAGTAGCGGCCCAAGCCGGAATTAATATCGTGCCCGCGGTTGTGGTCGCTGTTAAAGAGTATGCAACGGTGGGAGAAATTACAAATGTTTTGCGCGAAGTCTATGGGAAGTGGCAGCCCACATCAGATTTTTAGGACTGCCCATTTCGCGCAGAGCACACATCGATGACATGTTGTTGTGCCAGACTACCTAGCATGTCGTAAAAGTAGAAAAACATTTCAGTTGCTTGGATTCCAGGCCAGTCTTTCGGCAGGTGCGCGGCAGGCAGTCCTGGATCCTGATAAGGCAACGGTCGCCACGC
Source organism: Candidatus Nanopelagicales bacterium (assembly GCA_017857175.1). Taxonomy (GTDB): domain Bacteria; phylum Actinomycetota; class Actinomycetes; order S36-B12; family S36-B12; genus UBA4592. The sequence continues at coordinate 6,577 of JAFMDS010000041.1, forward strand.
CGTGAGAACGCGTGTGTAATCAATGAAAGCTTGCAGGGGTGTCATCTGTATTTTTGCAGATTTATAGTCTTCTGTGAGATTGGTAAAGGCTGAAAAAAAATCTTGGTACTCATGTGCGATAGATTCGAGATCCCACCATTCACTGACTGCGTCAGGCATACTGCGGAAAGCAATATGCTCGCTGCGAAACACATCAACATGTTGGCTTACGCCTAGAGATTCGATTACCAGTCGAGCATCTGCTTCAAGTCCCTCGGGTGCTATCCAAAGCCCGCCGGTCACCTGTGCAAAGCCGACTCGGGATAACCGTGAGCGCAGTCGGTATCGCAGATCCCGAGATTTTTCCGGGATGGAAAAGGCAATGAGAACCCATCGGTCACTCGAAGGAGGCTCACGTCGCTCCAAGACGCGTGCGTCACCGGTATCGAAGGCGCGCCGTGCACTTTCACTCAGTGCATAGCCTGCTGAGCCATCTCGAGATTCGGAGATAAGTACACCTCGGCGTTTAAACCGGGACAGTGCGCTTCGTACTGCTGGGTCTTCAACTCCGATTTCTCGCAACAGTTCTAGCAATGCGCTGACGGGCATCCATCCGCCGAGGGAGCGGCTATAGGCGCCATAAATGGTGAAGATCAGCGACTGGGGACGCGCAATCCGTTGAAGCAGGACCTCTTTGCGCCCGGACAGGGCATCATCCCTCAGCGCGGTCACGCCTGGCCTGTCGCTCACTTGGACAGATTAGCGGGTTCGGGATTTATTGATTGGGAAACTTCGAAACGTTTATGCCGGCGGTCTGGTCTGGCGAAATGCGTGGGCAAATTCCACCACTTGGGTGCCGATGATTTCCAAATTCGAGATAGCGGCAGTGTCGGTGGATTTTCCGGACTCGTCGAATTGCGTGACTTGTGAGTTTATGGCGCCGCCCATGGGAGTTGGCCAGCCCCGAAGGGCATGCGTGACCTGGCGAAGCTGGTGCAAGGTTGTCACAGAGGCCTGCCACCCGTAGGCGCTGGCGATGCACCCTACGGCTCGGCCATGAAGATATGGCCGAGGGTCTTCGTTGAGATCTTCTAAATAATCAATCGCATTCTTGATGAGACCACTCATGCCGCCGTGGTACCCAGGGCTGGAAATCAGCAACCCATCAGCACTTCGGACTTGTTGCACGAGATGAAGCGCTCGCTCTTCGCGTTCACTAGATTGAGTTTCATATATGGGGAGGATTAAATCTGAGCCGGTTATGAAACAGATCTGTGCACCAGCGTTCTGGGCCGCCCGCGCAGCGATGCGAAGGGCTTTCTCACTCGAAGAATTCGGACGAGTTGTCCCGCCAATGGCGACAATTCTGATGGGATCAATCATGAAATTTCCAGTCGCGAGAATGCGGCTGCCACATGTGCTAATCGTTCCCCTTGACTAAATGCTGCCTTGACGTGTGATGTGTCATCGGCATTTCTACTTGATGCAAAATGTGATGCACCATATGGATTTCCGCTGTGTTTGCGAACATGTTCATTGGGATAGCCGAGCGGCATGATCAGCGTTCCCCAGTGATAAAAAATATTGTTTATAGCAAGGATTGTTGATTCGAGTCCACCATGCTGTGTGGAGGCACTGGTAAATGCGGTGCCCACTTTGTTTGCCAACGCACCTGTAGCCCATAGGGATCCTGTTGTATCGAGAAAAGCCTTTAACTGGCTGGCCGGTCCGCCGAATCGGGTGGGAGAGCCAAACGCAATTCCATCGGCCCACACAAGGTCTTCTAGCCGAGCAAGGTCATCTGTGCTGTGTTCCGTGAAGTTCTGCCAGGAGGCATTACTTGAAATCGCTTCAGGTGGGGCGGTTTCCTGTACTCGTAACACCCGTGTTTGGGCGCCCACACTCTGAGCACCCAGAGCAATATTGTGAGCCAAGTGTGCGACATTTCCCGTTGCGGAGTAGTAGATAATTGCAATTTTTGGTGAACTACCCATGCGCACTTCTCTTGAGCGTGTGCGAAGGACTTTCACCATATTTTGCCCGATACAACTGCGAAGTCCGACTCAGATGAGTGAAGCCAACGCTGTATGCCAAAGTTGCCACACTGGACTGATCTGCATCTGATGAGCGTAGGAGACTATGCAATTTAGAGAGTCGAATATCTCTCAGCAGTTCCATGGGCCCAACTGAAAAATGTTGATGAACAGAAGCTTGCAGTTGGCGAACACTCAATCCCACCGCGGCCGCCAAGTCGGCAACGGTGAGTGGCTCTTGATAATGAGCATTGATCCATTCTTGAATTTTGCGAGCCCTGACGCTCTCGCCAGCACCTAGGTTTTGTGAATCCTCAGTGGCCATGATCAATGCATTGAGAAGACTGTCTTCCATGACTCCTAAAAATTTATCCATGACTTGTGTTGGAGTCTCGCTTGGAATAGTGGATGCCAGATCCCACAGACTTCGGCATGTGTGAGTGAGCCACTGTGTGCCAACTTTGGAGTCTTCAGTAAAAGTTATTGCTGATCTGCCGGTTTCTCCCAAAACTTTTCTTCGCTGGTTGTTTAACTGTTCAGCGTCGCTGGCAATAATCAGTGCACCCGCCCAGGGATCAGGACGCATGACGGTGACGTCATTGGGCGAAAGTAGAAATCCCGACGTGAAATAAGTTGGTTTTACATGGGTGCGATGGCTGACGCCCATGGGGCCTAGTGGAATTGTGGCGACGACGCGGTCGTCAGTTGGAGGCGCCTCGACGACCACATTCCCTCCGTAGCGCACAAAGACAAAACGCGACGATGGCATGGTGACCATGCCCACTTTCCCCTCGAGGGATGATTCTTTGGTCAGGACCTCGTGTGGTGTAGTTCGTGCTGCGACTTCATCGCGGAGGACGGACGCCCGGTTACTGGTCAGGTTGAAGATCTGGTTGCGTTCGGCGACATGTGTATCTCCAGCTTCATGTAATGCCACGGAAGACCTCCTTGCGGTGCGCGTGAAACTTGCTGGTTTCACTCTATGCGCTGAGCGGCAAGGAGGCCTCCCAATTGACACTTTTAGTGATTGGTTCACTAGCGGGGTAGCCGAACACCTTTTGCTTCGAGTCGGGGGAGTACTTCTTCTGCGAAATATGGCAGTTCACCCGCGTAGTCGAAGAACGACAGGGTCATGCCGCCAAAGCCCGCCTTGGCAAACCGTTCGATTTCATCCGCCACTTGGTCAGGGGTTCCGATGATGGGGCATGACCCGTGTCCACCTGCGAATCGTTCGCGGAACATGGACAGCATCTCTGGGGTGAAGGACTGGGCATGCATTCCCTGTAAAGTCATGAGGTTGTCAACCGCGCCCCAGTCAGCGTTTTCTTCTGCGTAGTAATGCAGAAAGTCTTTTGCTTCTTTTTCGGTAGGACGCACAACGCAATACCCCAGGGTGAACACGCCAGCGTCACGGTGAAATTCATCCCTCGCTTGGGTCGTCACTGTCTTGACAACTTCTGCGCCATCTTCGGGACCGCCGACGATGGTGAACACGAAGTTCGCATTCTTGGCGGCAAACTCCCGGCCTTGTTGCGAGGATCCAGCGTTGAGGATAGGGATCATTCCGTCGTAGGGCTTGGGCAAACTCTCAACGTGCTGCAGGTGGAAGAATTTTCCGTCCCAATCAAATGTTCCTTCCGTCGTCCAGATTTTTTTGACTATGTCAAACCACTCTTGTGCATATTCATATCGATCGTTGTGGTCCTCAGGAAGTTCCACGCCGAAGGTGTCGTACTCGGGCTTATTCCAGCCTGCGACCACATTGAGACCGGCACGACCCTTGCCCACTTGATCAACGGTGGCCATTTGCTTAGCCACCACGATGGGGTGGTTATAGGCCGTGTGGATCGTGGCGAAAACACTGATGCGTTTGGTGTTGGCCAGGAGGCTGGCCGCCCACACGGTTGGGTCAAGTACGGAACCGTGGAAATTTGTTTCGCCCCCATAGCCGATCCAGCGGGCAATCGGAAGGAGGAAATCAATGCCTACTTCATCGGCAATTTGAGCGAGGCGCAGATTGTCATCCCAGCTAGCGCTCCAACGGTCAGGGGCTTTGGACACGGCCATTCCCCCTGAACAGTTGGACGAGAAGAGTCCGAGTTTGAAGTCTTTGCCATCGATGATTGATTTGGTCATGGGAAACTCCTTAGGTGATGTGGCTCTTGCTCACATTGTGGGCTGAACCGAGCTCTAGATCTATCCACTTCACGCTGAAAATCATCCAATTTCGGCGGCAACATGCGCCCCACCCGTAACAGATGCTGTATATGTGTATACTGATACAGCAATGTCTAGACATATACATAAAATAGACAGATATATGAATAGATACACAATGAGAAGTAAAGATTCCGTTGCATCAAAGTAGTGCACGAGAAAAGCACAGGAAAGGGGTTCCCATGAGTAACCCATTTGCCCGTAAGACCAAGTGTGCTCCCGGTTCGGTCTTGGATCGAACCTTGGAACTTGGCCACACTATTGAGTCTGATTTCTGCACCAGCAAGTGCCGTTTTGTGCTGGAGTGCTCCTGCGGAGCAGCCCACGAGACTCGCTATATCGATGAAGCACTGGAATGGTCAGCCATGCACAGTGAACTGGCGCCATTGGCCGACCAATTGGCAAACACGACACCAGCGCATGACTAAGTCACCTCATCCCAAGAAGCAGGCAGCTCTCAGCGAGATTGAAGCGGCCGCTAAAGAATGGCAAGCCGCAAAGAAAAAGGAACGTGCCCACCGAAATGCGTTGGCCGCACTCGTCAAGGGGCATGTTGACTCAGAGGTACTCTCAGAAAACAAGATTTCAACGGCGACAGGAATTCCTCGAATGACCATTCGGAAAATGGTTGGCAAACTCTAAGAATTAGGGGATCCCCACCACTTGAGTTACAGTCAATCAAGTGTCCGTTGCATACCTTTCAGCCCACCGTCCCGTTTGGCTTTCTCCCCGAATAATGCGCACAGAAGTCCTAGCGGGACTTGTTGTTGCTATCGCATTGATCCCGGAGGCCATTTCCTTCTCCATCCTTGCTGGGGTTGATCCGCGTGTTGGACTTTTTGCCTCATTCACCATGGCTGTAACGATCGCCTTCACGGGCGGTCGTCCCGCAATGATTTCTGCGGCCACGGGAGCGATTGCTCTGGTTGTGGCACCTCTAGCGCGCGATTATGGGCTGCAATATCTCATTGCTGCCGTGATTCTGGGTGGGATTTTCCAAATATTGCTGGCACTGGCCGGTGTCGCTCGACTCATGAGATTTGTTCCACGAAGTGTGATGGTTGGATTTGTTAACGCTCTTGCGATTTTAATTTTCGCGGCGCAGTTGCAGTATCTGATCGATGTCCCCTGGATCGTCTATCCCATGGTGGCCATCGGTATTGCAATCATTCTCGTGTTGCCCAAGCTAACTACAGCCATTCCAGGCCCGCTGGTCACAGTTGTTCTTCTCACCATCATCGTTGCAGTCATGAATATCAACGTCCCCATGGTTGGAGATCAAGGCGAACTTCCTGACAGCCTTCCCGTCTTAGGAATCCCTTCTGTTCCGTTCACTCTTGAAACACTGCAGATCATTGCCCCATATGCATTGGCCATCGCTTTGGTGGGACTCATGGAAAGTTTGATGACCGCAAAACTTGTCGATGACATCACCGATACCCGTTCCAATAAGACACGTGAATCTTGGGGTCAAGGTGTCGCGAACATTGTCACCGGATTCTTTGGAGGAATGGGTGGCTGCGCCATGATTGGTCAAACCATGATTAACGTACGATCGGGCGCGCGCACCCGACTGTCCACATTTCTTGCAGGAACCTTCTTGCTGATTCTCGTCGTTGCATTGGGTGACATTGTTGCTGAGATTCCAATGGCTGCACTGGTGGCTGTCATGATTGTCGTCGCCTATGCAACATTTGATTGGCATAGTTTACGCACTATTTTTTCCATGCCCAAGAGCGAAACAACGGTCATGCTCGCAACGGTCATCGCGACACTGATTACCCATAACCTAGCAATCGGAGTAATCACGGGTGTCGTAACAGCCACTGTGCTTTTTGCCCGCCGTGTCGCACATCTTGTGTCTATGGACCGAACACTTGAGTTTGATCCAATGACAGGTTTTGAAACAGTCCGATACTCCATCCATGGTGAAATGTTCTTCGCGTCAAGTAACGACTTGGTGTATCAATTCGAGTATTCGAACGACCCCGACTTCGTGATTATTGACCTCACAAGCGCGCATGTGTGGGATGCTTCAACGGTCGCGTCCTTGGACGCCGTCGTGACCAAATACGAAAAGCGTGGCAAGTCGATTCGAATCCTGGGACTCAATGAAAAGAGTGCGGAATTCCATGATCGATTGAGCGGGAAGCTAGCAGCAGGGCACTAATCGGGCGAATATGATGTGCTCGCCACATGAGGTGGGAATTACATGTTGAGAGGACCACACACCGTGCTCGATCGCGCGAAGCTAGCCCAAGAACTGATTCACGAGCAGTCACTTCACCTGACCAGGACCACCACCTCGCGCACAATGTTCGAATCCAGCAACCACTTGCTTGGTCGCGTGCCCATGACATGGATGAACAAATGGTCTGGTGGATACCCGCTCTACTTGGATAATGCGCATGGCAATCGAATCACTGATGTCGATGGAAATGTTTACGTGGATTTTGCCCTGGGCGATACAGGAGCCATGGCCGGTCATTCTCCCGAACCAACAACTCGTGCAGTTCAGCAACGAATCGCAGTCGACGGTGGCATTACAACAATGATGCCTAGTGGAGACGCCGAATGGGTGGCAGCCGAGTTAAGCAATCGCTTTGGCTTACCACTGTGGTCGTTCAGCCTGACGGCAACAGACGCAAATAGGTGGGCACTTCGCATCGCGCGCCAGGTTACGGGCAAATCGAAGGTGCTTGCCTTTTCCTACTGCTACCACGGAGCCGTGGACGAAACTTTGGTGCGAACTGGACCGAATGGAAGTGCCATTCTACGTGAAGGCAATGTTGGCCCAGCGGTAGACATTGCGCAGACAACTCGAGTAGCCGAGTTCAATGATTTGGAGTCAGTTGAGCAGGCTCTCGCGCACGGCGACGTCGCAGTGGTGATTACCGAGCCCGCTCTGACAAATATTGGAATCGTTCTGCCAGAACCAGGATTTCTTGATGACCTGAGAACGTTATGTGACAGGTACGGAGCCTTGCTTCTTATCGATGAAACACACACAATTTCAGCTGGGTGGGGCGGTTGCACCAAGGAGTGGAATCTTTCACCGGATATCTTTGTGATTGGAAAGAGCATTGGTGGCGGGATTCCATCAGGGGCATATGGCATCACACAGGATTTGGCCGATCGCATCATGAACTCACCGGACGCTGACCTGGAGGATGTCGGCGGAGTCGGTGGAACCCTCGCGGGAAATGTGTTATCCACCGCTGCAATGCGTGCCACACTCGGTGAAGTGTTGACCCCCGAAGCGTTTGCTCACATGACCGCTTTGGCAACACGATTCACGGTTGGTGTCGAAATGGTTCTCGCAGATACAAGGATGCCATGGACCATTGTGCAATTGGGCGCACGGACCGAATACAGGTTCTGTTCACCGGCACCCCGCAACGGAACGCAGTCAGCGCAGGCATTCGACGGAGAGATTGAGGAATATCTTCATCTTTTTATGAGTAATCGCGGAGTGCTTATGACTCCATTTCACAACATGGCTCTTATGTGCCCGGCCACGACGCCTGCCGACGTTGACCTGCACACCACACTATTTGCTGACGCATTGTCCAGGATTGCTCAGTGACACCTCAATGGCTATCGCTTGCGGGTAAACGGGCATTGGTCACGGGGTGCGGCTCACAGACTGGAATCGGCTTTGCCTGCGCGATGGCACTCTTGGAGTTGGGCGCAGAAGTAGCGGTTACCGCAACGGGAGAACATATTCATGACCGAGTATCGGAATTAATGCCCCTAGGCGTTGTCAAGGGTTATGTGTGCGACTTGACGGATCCAGATGCAACCAATTCCATGTTCGAGTTAATAAGTCATGATTTGGGTGGCCTCGACATAGTTATTAATAACGCAGGCATGGCAAGTGTGAACACTCCCGTTGGGGCTGAATCTGGATCCCTTGGAACGATTGATCTCACAATATTTGACCAAGCAATGTCAAGAAACCTGATGACGACGGTCCATGTGACGCGAGCAGCTATCCCACACATGCAGGCAAATGGGTGGGGGAGAATCATTTCTATTTCAAGCGTCACTGGCCCGCTCATGTCAATGCACGGTGAGAGTGCTTATGCCAGTGCAAAAGCTGCGGTGGTTGGGTTGACCAGATCTCTTGCAGTTGATTACGCAAAAGATGGAATTACTGCGAACGCTATTGCGCCCGGTTGGGTACACACTGGTTCACAGACAGAGCATGAGGCTCGCGAATCAGAGCGTGTGCCATTAGGAAGAAGCGCGAGCCCTGCCGAGGTCGCTTCTGTTGCTGCATTTCTTGCAAGTCCGGGTGCAAGTTATGTCACAGGACAATGCATCGTTGTAGACGGTGGGAACACCGTGGGCGAGGAACGAACAAATTAGAGGCCGGTGAAATATTCACCGGCCTTTAATCAGGGGAATGATTCTAGCGTGTCAGCAACACAGGCCCTGACACACGAACCTTGCGATTACTGGGAACGGCCTTGCACGTCCCATCAAGGGAACACATTTGCTTATAAGCCTTTTTGACCTTGAAGCTCTTGGTGCCCATCTCTGAGTAAATCACTTGCTGGCGACCATTCTTTGCACCAAATGTGCAGGTTACTTTGCGTTTAGTCTCTTTACAGCCTCGGTACTCGGTTCCCACGATCCAATCCTGGAGCGTATCCATAGCGACGGCACCGACGGTGTTGTCGCTGAATTGGATTCCAAGGAGATCGTTGTAAGGACCCCAACGGAACATGTAAACCCGCGAAATTCCAAGGCGCAGAGCATCAAGGTAGGTAATTGCAACGAGATTGGCGGCTCTGGTGCCTTCAATGTCCTGATCGGGATTGCTTGGTCCGGGACCAGCAAGTCCGTAGTTGCTCTCGGTATCCCACAGCGGAAGATCCGGTGCGCCAGCTGCTTTCAAGTAGGAGATCCAGGAATTGGCCAGATCCGCACGATCGTTCGTGTCACCCAAGGATGCTGGATACGTATGTGCCGACCATGCATCAACCGGCCAATTCATTTTTTTCAACTCAGCGAGGTAGGCGGGGTAAAACTTCTTAAAAGGACCACCGAGGCGCGTACCTGTACTGGGAGCAACGATCGTGGCCTTGGGGTCAATGCCGCGCACAATGTCGTAAGTGCTTTTGGTCATGTCGGCCATTTGACGCGGGGTGCCCGTGAAGAATGTGGAGAGGTTTGCTTCATTCCAAGGCTGGTAACTGGTGATGCGGCCTTTGTAGCGAGTTGCGACGGCACGAACCCAGTCATTCCAGTCATTCATATCGCGTGGAGCACCTGAAGCGTCGGGTCGTGGAAGTGCAGCGGAGTTGCGTTGGTCGGTAGCCCAAGTAGGGGTTCCAGCTAAAACCATGAGGATGTCTGTGACCCCTTTGGATTCTGCAGTGGCCACAGCATTGTCCAGCGCAGTCCAATTGAAAACACCTTTTGAAGTTTCAATGTTGGCCCACGCTGTGTCGTTATCCCAGAGGCGGATGGAACCAAATTTCACGGATGGCCACGCTCCGGTTTGAACATCGGTGACGTGCAGGCCAAAAAGGTCATCTTGGATGACCGTGCCTTTGAGGTTCTGAGCAGGGTTTTTCAGTTTCGCGGCTTGTGCAGGGGAAGCAATCGGAACGACGAGAGCGGCTACTAGGAGGGCGAGGAGGCTTGATTTAGTAATTTTTCGCATAGCGACAGTGTGCCATGGAGGGGATTTTAACTTTCAACCCAACCTGCTAGGGCTGTTTTCTTGAGCAGGTCAGCTCAACCTGCTC
>JAFMDS010000001.1 GCA_017857175.1 Candidatus Nanopelagicales bacterium
TTGAGCGGATAGATGTCTTGATATTTTTTTGGTGGATTCTCTGCGAACGCGATGGTGCCATCGGCTCTCGTGGTGAACCACTCGGGGTGTGACAAAACCCAGGGATGATCAGGGGTTGTCTGCAACGCTAGGTCCAAGGCAATTTCAAGATTGAGTTTTTTTGCAGCGGCTACGAAGTCAGCGAAGTCCTTCAGCGTCCCTAGATCGGGATGCACGCTGTCATGACCACCATGTCGAGAACCGATAGCCCAGGGCGAACCAGGGTCTGATGCCGAAGGGGTAAGTGTGTTGTTGCGCCCCTTGCGATTCACCTCACCAATCGGGTGAATTGGGGGGAGATAAACAACGTCAAAGCCCATAGCTGCTACGGCAGGTAATCGTTCTGCAGCCGTGGAGAATGTCCCTGAACGTGGTGGATCGATGCTCGCACCTTCGCTGCGCGGAAAAAATTCATACCAAGCGCCAACGAGTGCACGAGTTCTCTCCACGAGAAGGGGCCAAGGGCCGCTGTCCGTGGGAATTTCGCGCAGCGGAAATGCTGTGGTCAATTGAGCGACGGTTGGATCGGTTGCCGCGGCGAGCCGAACGCTCGGAGGAAGCGCACTGTCCGTCATCGTTGCAATTGCACTGTGCAACTTCCGCTGGTTGCGGGTGGGAAGGGTGTCCAGAATCTGATTCAAAATGATCGCGCCCTCGGTGAACTCGAGTTCGACATCTAGGTTGGCTGGAATCTTGATGCTGGCCCGATGCTGCCAGGTCGACCACGGGTCACCCCAAGCGGTGACGGTGAAATGCCAGAGGCCTTGTTCCTCAGGGCGGAAGAGTGCTTCATAGCGATCCGGGTCCCACCCAGGGCGCATGGGAAACGGACCCAGTTGCTCTCCAGCCGGATTGATCAACGTCAAATCCACGGCCAATGAATCGTGGCCCTCTCGAAATGCGGTTGCGCTGAAAGGAATGACTTCGCCGACTGCTCCAGCCGCTGGGAGCAGGCCACGAGACGAGGTACAGGGAACGGGGGATCCTTGGCAATGATCAGCCCGAACCACAGGAGAGACGTCGGTAATGGTGAATCGAGGAGACCCCGGATACGAGGAATCTATGGGCGAGGAGTCTTCAGTGACCGCATGGTGAGGAGCGGTGCGCTTGGCCATGGATTGAGGGTATCGGGGAACTGAGTGGCTGACCACAACAATTCATGTATACGTTTGCATGAACCATGGACTATTTCGATAGGTTAGGCCTGTGCGAGCACTCAAGAGAATCACGGTCCGAAGTGTCCTACCCGCAAACCTTGAGCCGCTGGAAGCTTTGGCGCTCAATTTGCAGTGGTCATGGAACCCAGCTACTGCCCGCCTCTTTGCATCGATTGACCCAGAGTTATGGGAACAATCACAGGATCCAATTTTGCTTCTGGGTGAAGTTTCCAGCGAGAGACTCGAGGAATTGGCCCACGATGCGGGGTTCGTGAATTGGGTCAATGAGCGAAAGTCTGATTTGGACGCCTACCTTGCGACCCCAGGCTGGTTTCAAGATCAGCAGGAAACTGCTAGCGCGGCAATTACGGGAATTGCATACTTTTCACCGGAATTTGGTGTGACCGCGGCGCTACCCCAATACAGCGGTGGGTTGGGCATTCTCGCGGGTGACCATTTGAAATCATCGAGTGACCTGGGTGTGCCACTCATTGGCATCGGCTTGTTTTATAAATCTGGCTATTTCCGTCAATCACTTTCTCGGGATGGCTGGCAAGTTGAGCACTATCCGATCAGTAACCCAGACGCCAGTCCGGTAACACTCTTGCGTGAGCGAGATGGGTCACCCGTGCGCATCGCCGTAGGCATGCCACAAGGCCGCGAGTTGGGTGCCCACGTCTGGATCGCTCAAGTGGGACGGGTGCCATTGATTCTCTTGGACTCGGACATTGGGTCAAATGAGCAGGACGCACGCGATGTCACCGACCGGCTGTACGGCGGTGGCAGTGATAACAGACTCGAACAGGAAATGCTCCTTGGAATAGGTGGCATTCGAGCGCTCAGGCGCTATTGCGAGTTGAACGACGTTGTGTCACCGAATGTTTTTCACACCAATGAAGGCCATGCAGGTTTTCTGGGTTTGGAGCGCATGCGCGAACTGGTCCAGGGACCAGCGCAACTGAATTTCGAGCAGGCGCTCGAGGCCACGCGTGCAAATACCGTGTTTACCACGCACACGCCGGTCCCGGCGGGTATCGATCGATTTTCAATAGAACTCATTAGCCGTTATTTCGGTGGCGATAACGCTGACCCCGGAATGCCAGTCGAAAAGATCATTGCACTAGGAAAAGAGACCGACGCCGATGTTTTCAACATGGCGATGATGGGATTCAGGCTCGCAGGGCGCGCCAACGGTGTCAGTCTGTTACATGGTGAAGTTTCTCGCGAAATGTTTGCTCACCTCTGGCCAGGCTTTGACAGCGACGATGTTCCCATTACATCCATCACTAACGGCGTTCATGCTCCAACATGGGTGGCTCCGAAAATCTTTGAGTTAGCGCAGCAGGAGTTCGGATTCATTGAACCTGATCACGTCTGGGATCGCATGAGCGAACTATCTGATGAAAAGTTTTGGGCTGTCAAGCGCGAGTTGCGCTCAGAGTTGATCACGATGGCTCGAAAGCGGTTACGGCAATCGTGGCGTGACAGGGGAGCGGGCGAATCAGAACTTGCGTGGACCCAGGACATTCTTGATCCCGATATTTTGACCATTGGGTTTGCGCGACGAGTTCCCTCATACAAGCGGCTCACGTTGATGCTGCGAGATTCGCAGCGTTTGCGTGCTCTCCTCACCGACCCCGAACGTCCAATACAACTTGTGATCGCGGGCAAAGCGCACCCTGCAGACGATGGCGGAAAGGCCCTGATTCAGCAGTTGGTCAAGTTCGCTGACGCCGAAGACGTCAGGCATCGCATTGTGTTCCTTCCCAATTACGAAATCGGAATGGCCACGACTCTTTACCCAGGTTGTGACGTCTGGCTCAATAATCCCATCCGACCTCTCGAGGCGAGTGGGACTTCAGGCATGAAGGCAGCTTTGAACGGGGCACTCAACCTGTCCATCATGGATGGTTGGTGGGACGAGTGGTTTGACGGCGAAAATGGTTGGGCTATTCCCTCTGCCCATGGACTGAACGACCTCGAGTTGCGTGATGACCTGGAAGCAAAGGCGCTCTATGACTTAATCGAAACTCAGGTTGCGCCAACTTTTTATCGTGTTGGTGAATCGGGCGTTCCGCATGATTGGTTGGCAATGATTCGCCACACTTTGTGTGCGCTGGGACCGAAAGTTTTGGCCACCAGAATGGTGCGCGATTACGTTCAACGTTTGTATGCGCCCGCTGCACTCGCTGGGAATGCACTCTGTGCTGACGATTTTGCACCGGCCAAAGACTTGGCGGAATGGAAGGCATGGATAAGAGGGCACTGGGATTCGGTCGCGATTGAGCACGTCGATGCAGATCTCCCCGACGGTGTAGCAAGTTTGGGCACCAGCGTGCCCATTAGGGCCTACGTCAACCTCGGCCAGATCGCTGAGCAAGATGTAAAAGTGCAGGTGATCTATGGTCGCGTGAACTCCGAGGACGAATTGGAACACCCGTTGCACGCGGATCTTGAGTTGACGCAATCACTAGAAGGGCAACGTCGAATCTATTCTGGGCAGATTCCTCTGGATCGCAATGGATCGTTGGGATATTCAGTTCGGATCACTCCGACGCATTCTGCCTTGGCCTCGAGTGCCGATCTTGGGCTTCAGGTTGTGCCAGCGAATTCAGAACAAAAAACGGACTCCGAGTTTCCGTTGCGCTAGAGGAATTTTCGTTATGTATGCGCTCTCATGACGTAGGTCGAACGAGGTGGCATCGTGATGGAATCTCCCGCATTGTGCTGCTCGCCTGTTGGGACGCCGTTTATGGCATTCGTATCGAGAATCGGCGTGTACCTCTGGGCATAGGGGGCACCGGGCAGTGTGACCGAAACTGATTCTGCACCGGCATGAAAGATTGCATAGAGCGATTCCGAAGGGTCTGGAGTGAGAAACATGCCAATCGTTGAATGTGACTCGGAGTGCCAATGTTCAATTTCATGGGCATTGGGTGCAAACCATGCGAGATCTTTGGGCCCGTTGTCGAAGTGCGGGTTTCCAGTGAAGAACCCCAGCGGACGGAGTGCGGGGTGAGTGGCGCGAATGTGTGCCAAGGTTGCGGTGAAATCAACCAGATCCCAGTCTTCTTGTTGTAGATCCCAGTTGATCCATGAGATGGGATTGTCCTGACAGTAACTGTTGTTGTTTCCCTGTTGGGTTCGGTGGAGTTCATCTCCAGCCATGAGCATGGGTACACCACCGGAGAGAAACAATGTGGCCAGAAAATTTCTAATCTGGCGTGAGCGGGTTTCAATTATTTGGGGGTCGGTGGTTTCGCCTTCAACGCCGTAATTGTACGAACGATTGTTGTCGGTCCCGTCACGATTTTCTTCGAGGTTAGCTTCATTGTGCTTGTGGTTGAAAGAAACTAAGTCGCGCAATGTAAAACCGTCATGTGCAGTGACAAAGTTAATAGAGGTGTAGGGGTCGGTGCCATCTCCACCATAGACGTCTTGGGATCCCGAAAGTCTCCAGCCAATTCCGGCAATTCCACTTTCGCCGCGCCAGAAATCGCGGACATCGTCACGGTATTTGTCATTCCATTCACTCCACAAGGGTGGAAATGAGCCGACCTGATAACCACCAGGGCCGATATCCCAAGGCTCAGCTATCAATTTCACGCGGCGGAGAATGGGATCTTGTTGGATCGTGGTGAGGAAGTTGCCGAGCATGTCAACGTCATAGAACGAGCGGGCTAGTGCGGCGGCAAGATCGAATCGAAATCCATCAACGTGCATTTCGGTGACCCAATAACGGAGTGAATCCATGATGAGTTGGAGTGCTTGAGGCTTTGCTGCGTTAATTGTATTTCCGCAGCCTGCGAAATCTATGTAGTTGCCATCTTCATTCAGGCGGTAGAAATCTTTGTTGTTGATGCCTTTGAATGACAGGCTAGGGCCATCGAGACCACCTTCGGCCGTGTGGTTGTAGACGACGTCGAGGATTACCTCGATTCCAACCTTGTGAAGTTCGCGCACCATATATTTGAAGTCATCGATTTGTGAACCTTCGCTCACTGAGTAACCTGAGTGCGGTGCGAAAAATCCAAGTGTGTTGTAGCCCCAATAGTTGGTTAATCCGGTTTCCATCAGATGCACTTCGTCGACATAGTGATGAACGGGAAGCAGTTCAACGGCCGTCACACCAATGTGTTTGAGGTGTTCAAGGACTTCGGGGGTGGCTAAGCCGCGGAATGTGCCTCTCTCAGTTTCGAGCACAGAGGGGTGCAACTTGGTGAAACCCTTGACATGGGTCTCGTAGATGACCGTCTCATTCCAGGGGCGTTCAAGTGGTCGATCCCCTTGCCAATCAAATGATGAAGAACTGACGACTGAGTGCGGAACAAAATCGATGCTGTCGAGTGTGGACATGGTGTGCGGGTCGTTGACGTCATAATCAAAAATCGCAGGGTCGTTGATCAACTCTCCAACGAGCAACTTGGCGTAGGGGTCTACAAGGAATTTATTAGGGTTGAATCTCATGCCCTTGTGAGGATCCCAGGGTCCGTGGACTCGAAATCCGTACCGGGACCCGACAGGCACGTTGGGGATGATGTCATAGTGAACGTTCTGAACCCGATGGGTCAGTGAGTGACGTTCTTCAACGAATCCGTGGGTTTCTGAGCCCCTGAGGATGCAAAATTCAACAAAATCTGCGTGTGGGGCCCAGAGGGAGACCTTGGCGCTGCCATCGTCGCGGGGTGTCACGCCAAAGGGATCCCAATGACCTACTTTTGTGCGCACTCCTGTGAGTTTAGTCGTGCAACTTCCCGGTCTGGTGAACCCGACATGCGGCAGTGGGCTAGCGTGTGAGGCACATGGGCCCAGCGCTGAATCGAATGTGGCGCGTCGACATAGCGGGAGAGGATTTCCACATGGCAACTGTTCTTAGCGAGAGTGAATTCATCAAAGTCGAACTTGATGCGGGAGTTGCGGTCATTAACCTAATGCGGCCGCCAATGAATGCACTCAATTTGCAAATGCAGCGGGAGATAGCGTCCTCAGCGCGCTTGGTATCCGCACATAAGGATGTTGACGCCGTTGTGCTTTATGGCGGACCCAAAGTTTTCGCCGCAGGCGCGGATGTCAAGGAAATGGCACAGATGACGTACGCGGACATGTCGAGTGCTGCCCACAGCCTTCAGGGCGCCTTCGATGCGGTAGCAAAGATTTCACAACCGACGATTGCTGCGATAACGGGCTTTGCGCTCGGAGGGGGACTGGAGTTGTCCATGTGCGCAGACTTTCGAGTGGCAGGCGATAACGCGAAGCTGGGCCAGCCTGAAATTCTTCTTGGAATAATTCCAGGGGCAGGTGGAACTCAGCGCTTACCTCGGTTAGTGGGACCTTCCAAGGCTAAGGAATTGATCTTTGGTGGACGGATGATTTCGGCGGATGAAGCACTTGAAATCGGCCTCGTGAATAAAGTGTGCGCACCGGATGACGTGCTTGCGATAGCTCTCAAATGGGCAGGCGAATTCGTTGGTGGCCCAAAAATCGCATTGGCTGCTGCAAAGCGAGCTGTCGATAACGGTCTGGATGCCAGCCTCTTCACTGGACTCTCGATTGAAAGCACTGAGTTTGCAGCCCTTTTTGCAACCGAGGATCAAAGTGTTGGAATGAATTCATTTGTTAATGAGGGCCCTGGCAAAGCCACATTCGTGGGGCGCTAGAAACTATGAGCAAAAACGTGCCAGATTCTTTAACGGGGGATATAGAGAAGGCATGGACAGACTCCAAGCTTGCCAATATTTTGTATCACGATTGGGAAGCAGAAACTTACGACGACAAATGGAGTATTTCCTATGATCAACGTTGTGTTGATTATGCCCGAAACTGCTTTGACCACGTTGTTTCCCGCGAGCAGCAGGATTCCTATGACACGGTTGTTGAATTAGGGTCAGGAACGGGCTTCTTTTTATTGAACCTCATGCAATCGGGGGTTGGAAAACGTGGAATTGCCACGGATGTGAGTTCGGGCATGGTCTCTGTTGCAGTGCGCAATGGAAAGCAACTCGGATTGTCTGTCACTGGCACGGTGGCAGATGCTGAGAACCTTCCATTTGCATCCCAGAGCGTTGATTTGGTCGTTGGTCATGCAGTGCTCCACCATGTCCCCGATCTCGATGCACTGTTTTCTGAAGTCGTCCGAATATTGCGGCCAGGTGGGAGATTTGTTTTCTGCGGTGAACCCACCCAAAAGGGTGATGTCATTGCGCGCTCGTTATCTCGCCTGACGTGGTGGGTCAGCACGCATGTAACGGCATTGCCGCCCTTGAGGGATCGCTGGGCCAAGGAACCTCATGAGATCGAAGAGTCGTCGCGCGCGCAAGCACTTGAATCAGTTGTGGATATTCACACATTTGACCCCGACTCATTGGCTCGCATAGCGGTCAGATCGGGTGCGGTAGATGTGAGTACGGTGACCGAGGAGCTGAGTGCAAGTTGGTTTGGCTGGCCCGTGCGCACATTTGAAGCATCCGTCAAACCCGGAGCTCTTGGTTGGGCATGGGCCAACTTCGCATTTGGAACCTGGAAAAAACTTGAGGCTCTGGATAAGAATGTGTTGAGCAAAGTCGTGCCTGATGAGTTCTTTTACAACGTATGTATCACGGGCTGCGCTCCCTGAGTCAGATGCGAATCGTCCATTTTTCGTGGGAATACCCACCCGTCATGTATGGCGGACTGGGCACGCATGTCTTGGAACTAACTCGTGAGCAGGTGCGCGCTGGCCACGATGTTGTTGTCGTAACTCAGCAAAGTGAAGGGCAATCGGTTTCAGATTCGATGGATCACAATGGTGTCCGAGTTGTGCGGGTGTCACAAAGCGAACCCAGAATCGCTTTTGACGAGAGTACTTTTGAATATTGGTCACACAAATTCGCCATGGACTCGTTTGCGCAGACGAGAGCCGCCCTCACTGATTGGAGCCCCGATCTTGTTCACGGTCACGACTGGATTGCAGCGGAGCAAACATTTCTGTCCTCAGACATGTGGGGTGTGCCTAGTGTCATCACGATTCATGCTACTGAAATAGGTCGCCATTCAGGCTGGCTGAGCTCGCGCCTATCAAAAATTGTCCACGCCAGGGAACGGGATGCCGTGAAACATTCAGGTTCCATTATCGTGTGCAGCACTGCTATGAAATCTGAACTGGTGCACAACCTCTGTGCCGATGACAACAAGATCGAAGTGATTCCAAACGGAGTCCGCACCGATTCACCTGCCGCAAAGAGAGTCGATCAGCTTCGGCCCGGCCACGGTTTCGAGGTTGTCTTCGTTGGCAGACTGGAGTGGGAGAAAGGCGTCCATCATGTGATCGATGCCCTAGCAGTCCTTAACGACTCAACGATTCACTTCCACGTCATTGGCTCGGGGAGCCAGTTGAACGCTCTCAGCGCCAAGGTAGCGAGAAAAGGTTTGAGTGAGTCGGTTACTTTTCATGGATACCTGTCACCAGATAAAATGCTAGAAGTTCTTTCCATCGCCGACGCCGCTGTCATCCCATCGTCCTATGAGCCCTTCGGCATTGTTGCCCTTGAGTTAGGTGCACAAGGCATACCTTTGATCGTGTCAAAGGCGGGGGGATTGCGCGAAACAGTTCCAACTACTGAGTTCGGGTATGTCCTCTCCAACGTTGACGGTCAACACATCGCTGCTTTGCTGCAGGAGATTCGAGCTGACAGATTAGAAGCGCAGAAGCGCAGCGAGTTACTGAAACACAGAATTGACCAGGATTTCACTTGGCAACACGTGGCTGCGAAAACAATTGCCCACTACACGGAAATTTTGGGTTCACGATTGGGAGAGTTGGCCGATGCGCGAATTTAGAATTCTTCGCTGGGGCAATATGGTTTGGATCATTCGTAATCGTGCCTGGAATTGGTATTACCTAGTTCGGTATTGGCGGTTCTTGAAACTAAAGATTTTTGGACCTCCAGGCGTTCAATGCTTAGGATTTGTTTTTCTTGGAAAGAATGTAGAACTGAGCTGTCGAAGGGGATATGGCCGGATAGTTATCTACCCATGGGTTCATCTTGGCGATGGCAATCAGATCCGAGCGCATGAAGGGACAGTCACAATTGGCGCGAACACTGTATTTGGGCAGGGAAACACAATCAATGCCTACCTTGATATCGCAATTGGATCCGAGTGCGTAATTTCTGATTCGGTTTACATGTGCGATTTTGACCACAGAACGCACAGCACGGAAGTCGCAATTCGCCGACAAGGGATTGTGAAGAGCCCCGTTGTTATTGGCGACGATGTTTGGATCGGTACGAAAGTCTCGATTTTGAGAGGGACACAGATTGGTTCCGGCAGTGTCATCGGTGCAAACTCTGTTGTTAAAGGAGAGATTCCACGGTGGGGCGTTGCGGTGGGTGTGCCTGCTCGAGTAATCAGATTGCGCAATGAACTGCGCCCGAGCGATTTGGAGCGTGTTCGGCATGAGCATTACGTGCGTAACCACGCTGAGCGTGCAGTGGAGCAAGTTGCAGTAGAGCAAGTTGCAGTGGAGCATGTACACGACGAGGATCTCAGCTAATTGCCTGTGAGCCCACCTAGTTACATCCTGAACTGGGCGCGAGCGAAAGTTTCGACCATGGGGAAAGGTCGTTCGGTTGCACCGAGGAATTTGCCACTCAGCAGATTTTGAAAGTGGCCGATCGCCCTATCGCGTGCATATTCTGCGGCCGTGTCCCGACTGATCATGAAGGCCCAATCGCTCGAAAGCAGAAGCATAAGCTCATTGAGGTCTGAATTGAGCGCAGAGCCGCGGGCATCAAGATCTGATCTGATTTTCGTGAGGACATAATCCTGTGCTTGGTGATTCATGATCACGAGATCTCGAACGGGGTCATCGGTCCAGATCCGCCAATCCTTGCCTTCACCCCATGATGACGCTCCCAACTGCACTGAAGCGCGCGGGTTGGCAGTTGCCTGCTGCAACGTAATAGAGGAAATATTTCTACTTGGGAGTGAACGAATAACGGTCGAAAACCATGCAACGCCTTCATGCCACCAATGGCCCAAAAGTTCAGTATCTATGCCGACAACAATTCGTGGCCGTTCAAGAGGCTTATTGGACCGTTGCTGATCGAATGCACTGACAAGTGAGTCGATGAACGAGTCAGCATCATTACGCACCTGCCTGTGTGCGCGCTCAGGAATATATGGCTCTTTATCTGCGTCGGCTTTGTTTCCTACTCGCGAGAGCCGCACTCCGTGTGCACTATCGACATTGTGAAAGTCTCGATAGTTCTCGTTGCCTGGGAATCCCCGTTGCGCCGACCACAAGTGGTCACTTGCGTGGGCATCTCGAGCTACTACGTTAACCGATGAATCGCTGAGTTGATATGCCACATTTGGTTCGCCGTGCACAGCACGAATTGCGGGTTCATCGATAAGAAAATGCGTGATACCAAACTTGTCATATGAGGCTTCCTGGAGCGGCCGATAGGCGCACTCGGGAACCCAGATTCCATTCGGCGTGAATCCCCATCGGCGCACGGCATCATCGAGTCCCGTCGCTAGGGCGACGTCGTGGATCTCGGGTGTGAGGTTCGGGGTGAAGGGGTGCGCCAGTGGGCCTCCAAGTATCTCTACCGCACCCGAGTCGTGCAATCGCCGAATCATGGGCGAGGCTCCGCGAGAAAAATTCTGGAGAAAATCTAGTCGGGTTTTTTGGGCCAATGCGCGCTCGTGCCCAAACGCTGGATGGTTCGAAGGCACCTCGCCGGCCCGCAATTGCCAATCGTTGAGCCAAATTTCCAGATTGCTGAGAGCCATCGGATTATCCAGTTGTGCGGCAAGGACAGGGGTAATCCCTAGTGAGGCAAGATTTCTAAACCCTTCGCGCTCTAGAGCGGCCAATTCAGTGAGAAGGGGGATGTAACTGTGGGCATAAACCTGATAGAGCCATTCCTCACCGACCGGCCATGTGCCATGGCCCAGTACCCACGGCAGGTGGGAATGGAACACGAAGCACACCTCGCCCAGAGAATCGCCCGCGGACCGAGTAATTTGGGCGGCATCGGTTGCAGGGATGCGTGAGGAAGGCACATGGTGACCTTAGCCCTCCTCTCCACGGCAAGCGCAAATAGTTACTCGTGAGTAACCTAGGCTTTAGTCATAATGATCATGCAGTAAATTTAGGCAAGAAGGTTGAGAAGTATTCTCAACAAATACCCACGATATTCGAACGCAGAAGGGCAAGCGACGTGAAAATTGCAGTGTGCGTGAAGCAGGTGCCAGACACATGGGCCGAGAAAAAGTTACGCAGCGACGATTCCCGGTTAGACCGTGAAGCCGCTGATGGCGTTCTCAATGAACTCGATGAATACGCGGTTGAGCAGGCACTCCAGATAACTGAGGCCGTCGGCGGCGAAGTTGTCATCGTGACCATGGGTCCCGAGAGGGCGGGAGAGACACTGCGCAAGGCAATCAGCATGGGCGCTGATGCAGGTATTCACCTGGTCGATGACAATTTGGCAGGCTCGGATGCAATCGCAACGTCGGCCGTATTGGCCAAAGCGTTGGAAGGCCGAGGATTTGACCTCATTTTGTTTGGCTCTGAATCGACAGACGCCCGCATGTCTGTTATCCCAGCCATGATTGCTGAACGCCTTGATCTCCCGCAAGTCACGTTTGCTCAGAAAGTTGATGTGAGCGGAACCACACTCACCGCTGAGCGCGTTACCGATTACGGCTACGACGTTCTCACAACTGAACTTCCTGCGGTGGTGAGCGTGGTTGAAAAAATTAATGAGCCCCGTTATCCGTCCTTCAAGGGAATTATGGCCGCCAAGAAGAAGCCTGTGGAGATACTCACGGTCAGTGACCTGGGTCTTGAAACATCCGTTGTTGGTGCCGCTGCAGCATGGTCTGCGGTAGCTGACTTTGCAGCGCGCCCACCGAAAGCAGCAGGCGTTGTTGTTACCGATGAAGGTGATGGCGGAACAAAGATCGCCGAGTACCTCACAAGCCAAAAGTTCATTTAAGGAGTATTTGAGATGTCTGACGTAATCGTATTGGCGGAGCACTTCGACTCCGAAGTAAAGAAAGTCACTTTGGAACTTGTCACAGCGGCGCGCAGCCTTGGTACGCCGGTGGTTTTATGGCTCGGCGCTGGGTGCACGGATTCCGTTGTTGAGACGTTGGGTTCCTTTGGTGCCTCCCAGGTGCTGGTGGCTGATTCCGATGCTGTGCGCAACCATCCCGTTGCCCCTGGTGCCGAAATCGTGGCTGATCTCATTGGGTCCATGTCGCCAGCTGCGGTGCTCGTGGCATCCAGTGCCGACGGTAAGGAAATCGCAGCCCGTGCTGCCATCAAGTCAGGAAGCGGCATCATCACCGATGCAGTGGAAATCGCTACTGATGGCACTGTCACGCAGAGTGTGTTCGGTGGAAGCACGATTGTGCACTCCAAGGTCACGCATGGCACTCCGATCATCACCGTTCGCCCAAATGCCATCCCTGCCAACCAAGAGCCAACAACCGCGACAAAGACGGATATTGCGCCCGCTGTGAGTGAAGCAGCACAGAAGGTCACGATCACTAACCGTGCCGTGGTCGAGAAGGGTGCTCGCCCTGAACTGGCTGAGGCAGAAATTGTCGTGAGCGGCGGACGTGGTGTTGGGGGAGCAGAAGGTTTTGGAGTCATTGAACAACTCGCTGACTCGCTAAATGGTGCGGTTGGCGCTTCGCGTGCGGCGACCGACGCAGGGTGGTACCCGCACCAATTCCAGGTGGGACAAACAGGCAAGACCGTTTCTCCTCAGTTATACATCGCTAATGGAATTTCAGGGGCAATTCAACATCGCGCAGGAATGCAGACATCCAAGGTTGTAGTTGTAGTGAACAAAGATCCTGAGGCACCGATCTTTGAACTCGCTGATTACGGTGTTGTCGGGGATCTCTTTTCGGTCGTTCCCCAGCTCACGCAAGAAATCTCAAGTCGCAAGTAATGTGATTTGAAATAGAGCGTTCGCGTGAAATTCGTGGATTCAATATGCTTACTGCCCGTGCGCCGTGCGTACGGGCAGTAATCACATGAATAGCCAATTAGTGAGGCGAGGTGAGTGGTGAGTCGGGTTTATCTGGATCACGCTGCCACCACCCAATTGAGGCCTGAGGCCGCTCAGGCATGGCTTGAGGCCGGCAGCAATGTTGGAAACGCATCAAGTTTGCACACATCGGGACGCGCAGCCCGACGTATTGTCGAGCAGGCTCGTGAATCAATCGCTGAGGATCTCGACGTTCGCCCGTCAGCGGTTGTGTTCACCGGTGGCGGCACCGAATCTGACAATCTGGCGGTCAAGGGTCTGTACTGGGCTCGGTGCAAGGAGTTAGGGCAATCGCCCCTTGGAATTGTGACGAGTGCGATTGAACACCATGCGGTCCTTGACCCAGTCATTTGGTTGCGGGATCACGAAGGAGCAGCGATTCACTTCTTGGCCGTGGATTCCATTGGAGTGGTCGACGTCGTGCAACTCGAGGAGCTATTGGCGCATGGGGGCATCGCGCTGGTTTCCATCATGTGGGCTAATAATGAAATTGGGACCATTCAACCAGTGCGAGAGATCGCAAGTATTTGTCAAAAATATTCGGTTCCCTTCCACACTGATGCGGTCCAGGCATTCGGACAAATTGAATTAGAGTTGTCGCAGTTGGGGGCAACGGCGGTCACGCTCAGTAGTCACAAGATTGGCGGACCGGTTGGTGTTGGTGCTCTGATAATTGACCCCCATGCCAAAGTGACTCCGATCTTGCACGGCGGTGGTCAAGAGCGTGAAATTCGATCAGGCACCCTCGATCCGGCTTCCATTGCAGCTTTTGCAGTTGCATCGCGATTGGCCACCCGGAATGTCTCGGAGCATGTGCGCGCACTCCGTGAATTACAGGAGTATTTGATCAATGCTGTTCAGGTAGCAGTGCCTGAAGCGCGACTCAATGGCCCCTACTCGGGTGATGCTCGTTTGCCCAATAACACACACTTTTCTTTTCCAGGGTGTGAAGGCGATTCCCTGCTCATGCTCCTTGATGCTGCAGGCATTGATTGTTCGACAGGGTCAGCCTGCACAGCGGGAATTCCTGAACCGAGCCATGTATTACTTGCAATGGGTGTCGATGAAAAAACGGCTCGTGCTTCTCTGAGGTTCAGCCTTGGCCGTGATTCCAGTAAAGAGGAAATCGACATTCTTGCCCACGCATTACCGGGGGCTGTGGAACGCGCTATTCGGGCAGGATCGTTATAGCCATGCGGATTATTTCGGCGATGAGCGGTGGAGTTGACTCCTCCGTTGCGACGGCCCGGGTCATCGATCAGGGACATGAGGTGGTCGGAGTTCATCTCGCACTATCGCGCACAGACTCCAATGGAAAAAGCCGAGGTTGTTGCACATTGGACGATGCAAGAGATGCGCGAAGAGTTGCTGACAAGTTGGGCATACCTTTTTATGTGTGGGATTTTTCGACTCAGTTCGCTGAGAATGTCATGGACAACTTTCGTGACGAGTACTTGGCTGGGCGGACTCCCAACCCGTGTCTCCGCTGTAATGAGAAAATTAAATTTAGTGCCGTCTTGGATCGTGCATTAGCTCTAGGTTTTGATGCAGTTGCAACAGGGCATTACGCGCAGATCAAAACAGGCGTCCACGGAATCGAAATGCATCGCGCCATTGACCCACTTAAAGACCAGTCCTATGTTCTAGGTGTATTGACCCAGAAGCAGTTGGAGCATTCACTCTTTCCACTGGGTGGTGACACCAAACCTGCGATTAGGGCAGAGGCCGAGGAACGAGGGCTCATCACCGCCAAGAAGCCGGATAGCCACGACATCTGCTTCATTCCTGATGGAGACACGGCCGGCTATCTAGTTCGCACATTGGGTGAGCAGTCCGGTGCAATCAAAGATGCATCAACGGGCGAGGTCCTTGGCGAGCATCTGGGTACTTTCACCGTGACCATAGGGCAACGCCGTGGTCTGAACCTGACTGTTCCTGCTGAAGACGGTAAACCCCGTTATGTAGTCGATGTTGATCGGGCAAACGGGGATGTATTTGTGGGCTCACCTGAACTTCTCGATGTCCACCACATCGTCGGAGTGGATCCGATTTGGGCAGGAATTTCACTGACGGACCAACCTATTCATGTCATGGCACAAGTCCGTGCTCATGCAGAGCCAGTTAGAGCTCAGGCTGCTCTGGTCAATGACCACGTTTATGTTTCACTTGAAGAGCCAATTCGTGGGCTTGCACCGGGTCAGGCGGTTGTCCTCTATGACGGCACACGGGTGATTGGTTCAGCAACGGTCGCTGCAACCGATCGCGTCAACCCGACAAAGATAGACGTCTTTACCGCGGTCAACATTGTCTGAAGCACTCGTCAGCTTCCTTGGGCCGATGCCCGGGACCTCGAGCCGAGAAGCCGCCGCGGTTATTGCGGGCGAGTGCGCTCAGGCACCGTGCATCCCTTTGTTGCCTGAACGCGGCCCTAGCGCTCACTCGGTGGGCAGAATGTCTGGCATCTTGAGCACCATCAGTTCGGATTTTTGCATTAGTGCAGTTCCATCCGGTTGGCGCTTAGCCGGCGGAGTGAGCCGGGATACAACGCGCGCTCAGGCGTACTTGAGTGAAGACCTCGATGCGGTAGAGGAAGCACTGGTTGGGTTCTCGGACTTTGTCACCATGAGCATTCTTGGACCAGTTAGTTGGGCAGCTTCGGTCGAAGAAATTGGTGGTGAAAAATTGATTCGTGACCACGGTGCTTTGCGCGAGTTGAGCATTGCTTCAGCTCAGGCGATCGAGTCGCTACTCGGGAACTTGCGTAGCCGCTTTCCCGATGCCCATTTTCAACTTCAGATAGATGAACCACTGGTGATGGATGTGACAAAAGGTGAAGTCCCGACCGCAAGTGGACTGCATACATATGTGGCTTTGGACAGACAATTTGTCATGTCGCTGTGGAATCCACTTTTTGAACTAGCGCGCACGTCCGAATCCAGGTTTGGCATCAATGCCTCGACAGGATCGGTGCCTTTGAGTGATGACTACATCACATTGCTGCGCTCATCCCAGGCAAATGTTTTTTATGACCCCAGAAAATCGTCATTACTCGGGGAACTGGTTGACTCAGGGGCCACAACCTATTGGTTCAAAGACTCTGCCAAAAGCTGCAGGGATGCGGCTCTGGACATTGCATCTTTGTTGGGCAGCCTTGGCTTCACTCTGTCAGATTCACGTGACGGAATGCGGATTATGCCCGAGGAGTTGTTAATGACGGGAGGCTGGACCGAGGCTCGAAATGCACTGGCAGCAGTGCAGAGCACGGTAGATTTACTCAACGATGAAGATCGGCTCCTGTCCGATTAATCACGAATTTGGCCAAGGTGCGTTATGAGAAAGGTGGTGTGCTGTGACTTCCCCGCCTGTGAATGAGCAAGAGCGGTGGGCTCAATTAGTTGATGCAATCAACACCGCTCGGATTCAATACTCTCTCGATTCATCCCAGACTCTCTCGGA
Source organism: Candidatus Nanopelagicales bacterium (assembly GCA_017857175.1). Classification (GTDB taxonomy): domain Bacteria; phylum Actinomycetota; class Actinomycetes; order S36-B12; family S36-B12; genus UBA4592. The sequence goes on from JAFMDS010000001.1 coordinate 16,703, forward strand.
CGCAGAGTATGACGCTCTCTACAGAGAATTAGTTGCACTCGAAGCCTTGTATCCGGAATTGGTCACGGGGGATTCACCAACGCAATCTGTTGGTGGTCATTCATCCGAACTGTTTGAGCCTGTTAAGCACCTCGAACAGATGTATTCGCTTGATAACTCATTTGATTCCGAGGAAATGCGGGCTTGGGGTGACCGCGTGGTAAAGGCGCTAGGTCAGTTTCCCTCGATGCTCTGCGAATTAAAAATAGATGGACTAGCGGTCGATGCGGTGTATCGCAACGGCATATTGGAAACCCTTGCCACGCGAGGTGATGGTGCAACGGGCGAGGATGTGACAGCAAATTCACTCCTCATTGCAGCGATCCCACAGAAACTAAGTGGCAGCAATATTCCTCCGCTCCTTGAAGTTCGCGGTGAGGTTTTCTACCCCCTTGCAGTATTTGATGCGATTAACCATGAGCAGGCTCGAAGTGGCAAGCAATTATTTGCCAATCCGCGCAATGCGGCCGCAGGTGCACTCAGGCAACGGTTGGACAAGCGAGCACGCGAATGGGAGTCGGCTCAGGGCACAAAACGCGAGGCAAAATTGCTGGACGATCTAACAGCGGCGCGGGCGCGACTTTCAGGGCTCCAGTTCACCGTTCACGGAATTGGAATGCATGAAGGCTTGACGGTTGACTCGCAGAGTCAGACATATGCATTACTCAAACGGCTTGGGCTGCCAACAAGTGCACATTTCTCTGTCCTTGATTCAATGGACGAGGTAATAGCATTTATCAATCAATTCAATGAGCACAGGGCCGATGTCGATTTCGATATCGATGGTGTGGTTGTGAAGGTGGATTCCCTCAAACAACAACGGGAACTCGGCTTTACCTCGCGGGCGCCGCGATGGGCCATGGCTTACAAGTACCCACCTGAGGTAGTGCGCACACGACTACTCGATATTGAAGTGAGTGTGGGCCGCACAGGCAGGGTCACGCCCTACGCGGTGATGGAACCGGTCAAAGTCGCTGGCACCACGGTGTCGATGGCTACATTGCACAATCCGACAGAAGTTGAGCGCAAAGGCGTACTGATCGGAGACATGGTGTTCTTGCGCAAGGCGGGCGAAATCATCCCCGAGGTACTTGGGCCCGTCATGGAGGTGCGAACCGGAACAGAACGTGAATTCATCATGCCAAGTAATTGTCCCGATTGTGGTGCCATCCTCGCACCTGAAACCGAAGGCGATAAGGACATTCGATGCCCCAACTCACGCACCTGTCCAGCCCAGTTGCGCGAGCGACTCATTCATTTGGGCTCGAGAGGCGGCCTCGATATTGAAGGGCTCGGTGAAAAATCAGCGCAGGCACTGCTCTCCGAGGGGATCATCACTAATGAGGGGGAAATTTTCTCGCTCACTCGAGAGCAACTCATGCAATCTCGCTTTTTTACTCGGGATCCGCACAAGGGGGAAAGTGGACCGCAGCTCAATGAGGCCGGAAACACCCTGCTAGACCAACTGGGCGGCGCAAATGATCGGCCCCTTTGGCGATTTCTCGTGGCATTGAGCATTCGTCACGTTGGACCTACCGCGGCCAAAAAATTGGCCAATGTTTTTCATAGTTTGAGCGATATTGAGCATGCCTCGATCGAAGAATTGGCGGCAATTGATGGGATCGGCGAGCGCATCGCTGAGAGTGTTAAGGACTATTTTGATGTGACGTGGCATCAGGAGGTCATTGCACGATGGCGCGCGGCGGGCCTTGACCTGGCCGATTCGGGTGCCGCCAACTTCACCGCGGGGCCACTCTCGGGCAAAACAATTGTGATCACGGGATCCATTCCCGGATTCACGCGTGATGAAGCTCAGGAAGCAATTGTCCAGTTGGGTGCAAATGTCGCAGGGTCGGTGTCCAAGAAAACAAATCTTGTGGTGGTGGGTGACAAGGCAGGCTCGAAGGCGGATAAAGCCGCAAGTTTGGGCGTCCCCATGACGGGAGCAACGGGATTTGATTACTTACTCCGAGGCGATTTTGAAAGTGCATTGCAAAGGCGAGATTGATCCGAGGGGAACACGGAGCGTGCTGGGGTCCCTCAATAGACTGCGGGCATGTCGAAATTGGATCGGGATCAGGTCATGCACCTTGGTCGGCTCGCTCGGCTCGAACTCACTGAGTCGGAAGTCGATCACTACACGGAGCAGCTGGGTCAAATTCTCGGAGCCATTGAGGCGATCTCCGATGTTGCCGCCGACGACATTCCACCGACATCCCATCCCATCCCGGTCGTCAACGTTTATCGGGAGGACGTCGCATTACCAGGGTTGGATCGTGAAGATTTTGCAGTGGGGGCGCCCGCTTGGGAAGATGACAGATTCCTGGTACCTCGGATTTTGGATGAACCCGCATGAGTGATGCCAGCCTGAACTCAGATTTAGTCCGCCAGAGTGCGGCAACCCTTGCCACCGCGATCGCTCGTGGAGAAGTGTCCAGTGAGCAGGTGACACAGGCTCATCTCGACAGAATTGCCGAGGTTGACGGCCAGGTTAATGCTTTCTTGTTCGTGGATCCTGAGGCCTCACTCGCCCGTGCGAGAGAAGTCGATGCCCAGATTTCCTCGGGCATAATCGCCAGCCCATTGGCGGGTGTTCCGATTGCTCTCAAAGATCTCCTGGCTACGCGTGGAGTGCCCACCACCTGCGGTTCCAAAATTCTTGAAGGCTGGATTCCTCCCTACAACGCGACCATTGTTGAGCGTCTTGAATCTGCAGGCGTGGTGAGTCTGGGTAAAACAAATATGGACGAGTTCGCCATGGGTTCATCAACAGAGAACAGCGGTTATGGTCCAACGCATAATCCGTGGGATCTAGAGCGCATTCCAGGTGGTTCGGGAGGTGGATCAGCCGCTGCGATTGCTAGTTTTGAAGCTCCACTTGCCATTGGTACAGACACGGGTGGGTCCATTCGCCAGCCCGCCGCTGTCACTGGAACGGTGGGAGTCAAACCAACCTACGGAGGGGTCTCGCGCTATGGCATCGTCGCTTTGGCTTCATCCTTGGATCAAGCAGGACCGTGTGCCCGAAGCGTTATGGACACTGCGTTATTGCACTCAATAATCGCTGGGCACGATCCACGTGACTCAACATCGATAAACGCGCCTGTACCCGATGTCATCGCAGCAGCGAAGTCTGGCGATGTCCGAGGAATGAGAATTGGTGTTATCAAGCAATTACAGGGCGAAGGTTTTCAGTCGGGAGTAATTTCTCAATTCAATGCGGCGCTGGAGATTTTGGCGGGGCTTGGAGCTGAGATTGTTGAGGTTTCCTGTGAACACTTCCAGTACGCCCTGGGCGCCTATTATTTGATTCTTCCTTCTGAGGCATCCAGCAACCTCGCGCGATTTGATGGCATGCGCTTTGGAATTCGAGTGGGTGATGACGGCCAGCATTCAGTCGAGCAGGTCATGAGTGCAACTCGCGAGGCTGGGTTTGGCGCTGAAGTCAAGCGGCGCATCATGCTAGGAACGTATGCCTTGTCAAGTGGCTATTACGATGCTTACTACGGCCAAGCCCAAAAAATTAGGACACTCATAACTCGAGACTTCGAGGCAGCCTTCGCGCAGGTGGACGTGTTGGTCTCTCCAACTGCTCCAACAACGGCTTTCAAGTTGGGTGCGAAGGTGAATGATCCACTGGCCATGTATCTCAATGACATCGCAACGATCCCCGTTAATCTCGCAGGAAACTGTGCCATGTCCCTACCCGCTGGACTTGCTCCTGAGGACGGACTTCCCGTTGGGTTCCAAATTATTGCCCCTGCAATGGCCGATGACCGGCTCTACAAGGTTGGATCAGCATTGGAGGCCGCTCTGGTGGACAAATGGGGCGGTCTTCTCATCGATGAGGTGCCATCACTATGACGACCACTAGCGCATTTGAAAGCGTGATCGGAGAATTTGATCCGATCATTGGGCTGGAAACTCACATTGAGTTGGGAACAAATTCAAAAATGTTCTGCAGTTGCTCCGCTGAGTTTGGCGGTGATCCGAACACACACGTATGTCCAGTCTGTCTGGGATTGCCGGGTTCAATGCCCGTGGTTAACCGTGCAGCTGTTGAATCCACCATTCGCATGGGCTTGGCACTGAACTGTTCCATTGCATCGTGGTGTCGCTTCGCACGTAAAAACTACTTTTATCCTGATATGCCCAAGGACTACCAGATCTCCCAATACGACGAACCACTGTGCTTTGACGGCTACCTGGACGTCACGGTTGTCACGGATGACGGTCCTCAAATTTTTCGGGTTGAAATTGAACGGGTCCACATGGAAGAGGACACGGGCAAGTTGACCCATGCAGGTGGAGCAGGCCGAATTCATGGCGCAACGCATTCCCTAGTCGATTACAACCGTGCAGGAATCCCTCTCATAGAGGTGGTCACAAAACCAATCACGGGCACTGGCCGCTACGCACCTGAGGTCGCTAAGGCCTATGTAGCTGAATTGCGAGACCTTATGCGTGCACTCGGCGTCTCTGATGTCCGCATGGAAGAAGGATCGTTGCGATGTGACGTCAATGTCTCCTTGAGTCGTGATGGTGAACCGTGGGGGACACGAACCGAAACGAAAAATGTGAACTCGCTGCGCTCTGTTGAGCGAGCCGTGAGATCAGAAATGTTGCGTCAGGCAGATCAGTTGCGTTCGGGTGAGCGGATCATTCAAGAGACCCGCCACTTTCATGAGGAAACAGGCGACACCACATCCGGGCGTTCAAAGGAACAAGCGGAGGATTATCGGTATTTCCCGGAGCCTGACTTGGTTCCAGTCGCTCCCTCTGCAGAATGGATTGAGCAACTTCGTACCACACTCCCCGAAGTTCCTTCGGTGCGTCGTGTGCGTTTGCGCGACTCCTGGGGTATCAGTGACTTTGAAATGCAGAGCCTTGTCAATGCGGGAGCACTCAACCTCATTGAGTCCACCATCAATGCAGGTGTTAGCGAGCAGGCTGCGCGCAAGTGGTGGACTGGTGAGTTTTCAAGGATCGCTAAGGAGCGCGACTGCGAACTCGAGGACTTGTCTGTTACACCGGCTGACATCCTTGAAGTGGAAATCCTCATCGCCTCTGGCGATTTAACGGACAAGATTGCACGCACCGTATTTGAAGGGGTGCTTGCTGGAGATGGATCGGTTACGGCGGTCATTGACGCAAGAGGACTCAAAGTGGTTAGTGACGACGGCGCTTTGCTTGCAGCCATCGAACAAGCACTCGCCGAACAACCCGACGTGGCTGAAAAAATAAAGTCTGGGAAAATCCAGGCAGCCGGAGCCATTGTCGGTGCAGTCATGAAATTAACCAAGGGTCAAGCAGATGCTGCCAAAGTTAGGGCATTGCTGTTTGAGCAGTTGGGTGTCACCGAGTGAGTCATTTATGTCGCACCACCAAGTAGTCACTATGAAGGGTTAACGCATGACGAACATGAAGCCGCGCAGCTCCGATGTCACCGAAGGTCTCGAGAGGTCCGCAGCTCGCGGCATGCTGCGTGCCGTTGGCATGACCGATGAAGACTTTCCCAAGCCACAGATCGGCATAGCTTCAAGTTGGAATGAAATCACACCATGCAACCTGTCACTGGCCCGTTTGGCGTTAGCGGCTAAAGAGGGAGTCCATGCGGGCGGCGGCTTCCCCATGCAATTTGGCACCATTTCGGTCTCCGATGGAATCTCCATGGGTCATGAAGGCATGCATTTCTCACTGGTGAGCAGGGAGATCATCGCTGATTCCGTTGAAGCAGTGATGCAGGCTGAAAGGCTTGACGGCATGGTGACCTTCGCAGGGTGTGATAAATCCTTGCCCGGCATGTTGATGGCAGCCGCTCGTCTTGATCTCGCCTCCGTGTTCGTTTACGCAGGTTCGATTTTGCCCGGGCATGTGAAACTTTCCGATGGCACCGAAAAAGATGTCACGATCATCGATGCATTCGAAGCTGTCGGTGCCTGTGCACGCGGACTCATGTCTCGAGAGGATGTTGACACGATCGAGCGCGCCATTTGCCCGGGCGAAGGCGCTTGCGGTGGCATGTACACGGCCAACACCATGGCGAGTGCTGCTGAAGCCATGGGAATGTCACTACCCGGTTCAGCTGCACCACCCGCTGTTGACCGCCGACGTGATGGATTTGCTCGCCATTCGGGTGAGGCCGTTGTGGAATTGATTCGCCAAGGAATTACGACCAGAGACATCATCACCAAACAGTCACTGGAAAATGCGATCGCTGTCGTCATGGCATTTGGTGGGTCCACCAATGCTGTACTGCACCTGCTCGCGATTGCTCATGAAGCAAATGTCGACATTGTGATGGACGACTTCCACCGCATTGGGTCCAAAGTTCCCCTATTGGCCGACGTCAAGCCATTTGGTCGCTATGTCATGAGCGATGTTGACCGCGTTGGTGGTGTACCTGTCATCCTGCGGGCATTGCTAGATGCAGGGCTAATAAACGGTGATTGTCTGACAGTGACAGGGAAGACCATGGCTGAGAATTTGGCGTCGATCAACCCTCCAGACCCTGATGGTGACATCCTTTACGCATCGAAAAACGCTATAGCAACGAGCGGTGGAATTTCCATTCTCGGTGGCTCTTTAGCCCCAGAAGGTGCGGTGGTGAAAAACGCGGGTGTTGATGTTGAGGCATTTGAGGGCACGGCAAGAGTTTTTGAACGTGAGCAATCCGCCATGCTGGCACTCGAGGACGGCACCATTAACGCCGGTGATGTCATCATTATTCGCTACGAAGGCCCCAAGGGCGGTCCAGGCATGCGTGAGATGCTCATGATCACCGGTGCCATTAAGGGCGCAGGATTGGGCAAAGACGTATTACTCATCACCGATGGTCGCTTCTCCGGAGGCACCACGGGACTGTGCGTCGGTCACGTAGCGCCTGAAGCCGTTGATGGTGGCCCTATTGGCTTGGTAGAAGACGGTGATCGAATTTCCATCAACCTGGTGGACCGAACACTGGAACTACATGTTGAGCCTGAAGTACTGGCCGCGCGCCGGGCTGCATTTGTGCCACTGCCTCCTCGCTACACCAGGGGTGTCTTGGCCAAGTATGCGAAATTGGTGGGTAGTGCATCCAAAGGAGCGGTCTGCGATTAAGGGGCAGTCGGCCCTAATGTGGTCTGCGTCACCTTGTGGTGACACGCGGAGGACAAGCAGATATGGTGTGGGAGTGGCAACGAGACTTTCTGTAGTAGTTATTAGGCGCGCGGGCTAGCAAGCACCCCCACGCGCTGCCCTCCGCTACCCACTTGGGTCGGGGGGTTTTTCATTCGGAATGATAGGCCCGTTGAGACTTCGGACTCAAGGACAAGAGAGCGGAAGAGGACATGACACAAGAAATCACCGGAGCGCAAAGCCTCGTGCAATCGATGGAGGCCGCCGGTGTTGAAGTCGTATTCGGAATCCCAGGTGGTGCGATCCTCCCCGCTTATGACCCCCTCATGGATTCCACCAAAGTGCGTCACATTTTGGTTCGGCATGAACAAGGAGCGGGCCATGCTGCCGAGGGGTATGCCTCAGCGACTGGCCGAGTCGGTGTGTGCATGGCCACGAGTGGGCCGGGTGCAACCAACTTGGTAACCCCCATCGCTGACGCTTACATGGATTCTGTCCCGATGGTCGCCATCACTGGCCAGGTCCCAAGTGCGGCGATCGGTACCGATGCCTTCCAAGAGGCCGATATTCGAGGCATCACGATGCCGATCACAAAGCACAATTTCTTGGTCACGAACCCAGATGAAATTCCGACCGCGATAGCCCAGGCCTTTCATTTAGCATCAACTGGTCGACCTGGACCTGTGCTCGTGGACATTGCCAAGGATGCGCTTCAAGGCAACACCACCTTCAACTGGCCAGAAACTATTGATTTGCCAGGCTATAACCCGAGGACGCGTCCGCATTCTAAGCAGATCCGCGACGCTGCCAAGTTAATTTTGAGTTCACGCCAGCCAGTTCTGTACGTGGGTGGGGGAGTCATTCGTGGCAACGCATCGGCGACTCTCAAGACGTTGGCTGAAATGACTGGAATCCCAGTGGTTACAACCTTGATGGCTCGGGGTGCTTTCCCTGACTCGCATGCGTTGCACCTCGGGATGCCCGGTATGCATGGCACGGTTGCAGCGGTTGGAGCTCTGCAACAGGCCGACCTACTCATTACCCTCGGTGCTCGCTTCGATGATCGAGTGACAGGAAAGTTGTCCTCATTTGCACCCAAGGCAGCCATCATCCACGCCGATATTGATCCAGCGGAGATCGGAAAGAACCGACAGGCTGACATTCCCATTGTGGGTGATGTCGCGGAGGTCATCCCTGAACTCATTGCGGCTATTCAAGCCGAGTTTGATCAGGGTGTCACGGGCGACTACGAAGGTTGGTGGGTCCAGCTCAACCGCCTCAGAGACACCTATCCATTGGGCTATGACTTTCCCACCGACGGAACCCTTTCCCCGCAATACGTCATTGAACGTCTTGGCAAGATTTCCGGGCCAGATTCCATCTATGCCGCAGGGGTTGGGCAACATCAAATGTGGGCTGCCCAATTTATTGGCTATGAAAACCCAGGCACTTGGCTGAACTCTGGTGGGGCCGGAACCATGGGCTACGCAGTACCTGCTGCCATGGGCGCCAAGGTGGGTCGACCGGACACCACAGTGTGGGCGATTGATGGAGATGGGTGCTTCCAAATGACCAATCAGGAATTGGCCACCTGCACAATCAATGAGATACCGATTAAGGTCGCATTGATCAATAATTCCAGCCTTGGAATGGTTCGGCAGTGGCAAACACTGTTCTATAACGAGCGGTACTCGAATACAGATCTTCAGTCACATAGATTTCCAGATTTTGTGAAGTTAGCCGAAGCTTATGGAGCATATGGTTTGCAATGCGACTCACAGGACAACGTTGATGCAACAATCGAAAAAGCACTGAGTTTGAATGATGCACCCGTCGTCATTGACTTTGTTGTTCATCGAGATGCGATGGTGTGGCCCATGGTTGCAGCGGGAACAGGCAACGACGAAATCATGTACGCCCGATCGCTAGCACCAGAATGGGGAAGTGACGATTAATGTCTAGGCACACTTTGTCAGTACTCGTCGAGGACCAACCGGGTGTTTTGGCTCGCGTTGCGAGCTTGTTTTCTCGTAGGGGTTTCAATATTGAGTCCCTTGCGGTTGGCCCAACCGAACTTCCCCATGTCTCAAGAATGACAATTGTCGTTTCGGTCGAAGATTCACCACTAGAGCAAGTCACGAAACAACTCAACAAACTCATTAATGTTTTGAAGATTGTTGAGTTGGAGGCGGATCAATCGGTCCAACGGGAAATTATGTTGGTCAAAGTAAAAGCTGACCTAGACTCTCGGAGTCACATACTTGAGACAGTGCAACTATTTAGAGCCAAGGTCGTTGATGTTGCTCAAGACGTGGTCACGATCGAGGCCACGGGAGCACACGATAAATTAGTGGCGCTGCTCAAGGTATTGGAACCATTTGGGATCCGAGAACTCGTTCAGTCAGGAATGGTTGCCATGGGGCGTGGTTCACGGTCAATAAGTGACCGTTCGCCACGATCCACCGACAAGGCCGTTTGAAACCGAAATAAGACGTCTTAACCAATAAATCACAAGAAAACGAAGGAGAGCCCCCGTGGCCGAAATGTTCTATGAAGTAGATGCTGATCTTGACCTGATCAAGTCTCGCAAGGTCGCAATTATTGGTTTTGGAAGTCAAGGGCATGCGCATGCATTGTCACTCGCTGACTCGGGTGTTGACGTCCGTGTTGGCCTTGCTGAAGGCTCAAAGAGCCGGGCGAAGGCCGAGGCCGCGGGACTGCGGGTTGTGGATCCTGCGACGGCCGCCGCTGAGGCTGATGTCATTATGATTTTGGTTCCAGACCCAGTTCAAAAGAAACTATTTGACGACGACATTGCTCCGAACCTCAAAGAAGGCGATGCGCTGTTCTTTGCCCATGGGTTCAACATTCGATTCGGCTACATCAAGCCACCGGCATTCGTTGACGTTTGCATGGTGGCCCCCAAGGGACCTGGTCACCTTGTGCGACGGGAATTTTCAGCAGGACGCGGTGTCCCAGTTCTCATTGCCGTTGAGCAAGATGCTTCAGGCAATGCGCTTGCGCTTGCATTGAGTTATGCCGCAGCAATTGGCGGATTGAAGGCTGGCGGTATCAAAACGACGTTCACGGAGGAAACCGAAACTGACCTTTTTGGAGAGCAGGCAGTTTTGTGTGGTGGAGCGTCACAGCTCATCATGTACGGCTTCGAAACCCTTACCGAGGCCGGTTACCAACCAGAAGTTGCCTATTTTGAGTGCCTCCACGAGTTGAAGTTGATCGTGGACCTCATGTATGAAGGTGGAATTGCTAAACAACGCTGGAGTGTCTCCGACACGGCAGAGTTTGGAGACTATGTCTCAGGCCCACGTGTCATCGACGAAAACGTCAAGGCAAACATGCAAGCAGTTCTCGCTGACATTCAAAATGGCGCTTTTGCGCAACGTTTTGTCAATGATTACAACAACGGCAGTCCCGAGTTCCTCGAACTCCGAGCCAAGGGTGAAACGCATCCGATTGAGGCGGTCGGTCGCAAACTACGCTCGATGATGAGCTGGGTTTCGGGCGATGACAAGGATTACGTTGAAGGATCGGCTCAACGCTAATTAGAAAAAGACGATTTTCATCTGTGGTGCGGTCGATAATTCGACCGCACCACAGCATGTGCGGGTTAAATTGTCAGCCAATAGACTTGGGGCGTGACCAAATCCAAAGTCCTCATAGCCGAAGAACTCTCACCCGCCACCGTTGAGGCCTTGGGCCCCGACTTCGAAATCGTGAACTGTGATGGTGCAAATCGTGCCGAACTCCTAGCAGCGATCACTGATGTCGACGCGATTCTTGTGCGATCAGCAACTCAGGTGGATGAAGAAGCCTTTGCCGCGGCAAAAAATTTGAAGGTTGTGGCTCGTGCGGGCGTAGGGCTAGACAATGTCGATGTTAAGGCTGCCACTCAGGCTGGCGTTATGGTCGTTAACGCACCGACTTCGAATATTGTCAGTGCGGCTGAACTAGCTGTTGCACTGCTTCTGGCGAGTGCGAGAAACATTGTTCCTGCCAATGAAGCGCTACACAAGGGGGAGTGGAAGCGCAGCAAATATACGGGCGTTGAGGTCGCGGACAAAGTTGTCGGGGTTGTTGGTCTAGGGCGGATCGGTGTTCTGGTCGCACAACGTCTCAGTGCATTTGGAGTTCAGTTGATCGCCTACGATCCATATGTACAGCCGGCACGTGCGGCTCAACTTGGGGTTCGAATGGTCACTCTTGATGAGCTTCTGGCCGAGAGCGATTTCATCACGGTTCACTTGCCCAAGACGCCAGAAACAATCGGGTTGATTGGCGATGCAGAGCTTCACAAGACCAAGCCAACCGTGCATATCATCAATGCGGCCCGTGGAGGTATCATCGATGAAACCGCGCTCTACCAAGCATTGGTCGATGGAAGAGTTGCTGGCGCAGGTATGGATGTGTATGCCAAAGAGCCGTGCACAGACTCACCCTTATTCACCCTCGAAAATGTTGTGGCGACCCCACATCTGGGTGCATCCACCGATGAAGCACAAGAAAAAGCAGGTATCTCAGTCGCTCGATCGGTGCGTCTAGCACTGGCTGGTGAACTAGTGCCCGATGCCGTGAACGTTCAAGGCGGACAACTGCATGAAGACCTCAAACCAATCCTTCCCCTTGCTGAAAAGCTGGGTGCCATTGCCTGCTCGCTCGCGCAAGCAGCACTGGTACGGGTCGACGTTGCAGTTCTGGGCGAGATATCAGAGCACGATGTTCGAGTCCTCGAACTGAGCGCTCTCAAAGGTGTGTTCCAAACACTCGTCCATGACCCGGTGTCATATGTAAATGCCCCTGTTTTGGCCGAACAGCGCGGAGTTGAAGTGGCACTCACCACCGATCGCACCAGTGAAGATCATCGCAACCTAGTCAGAGTCACGCTCACACTGACAGATGGCAGCAAAATAAGTGTGGGTGGCACGGTTACCGGTGCGCGTCACACCGCGAAAATAGTTGAGGTGGACGGTTTTGATGTCGACGTTCCGCTCAGCTCGCACATGGGATTCCTGCGCTATCACGACAGAACTGGCGTCGTGGGCATCGTTGGAAATATTTTGGGCTCTGCCGAAGTGAACATCGCAGGCATGCAGGTCAGTCGCGACGACTCCGGTCACGCCATGATTGTGCTCACGGTTGACTCAGAGATCCCTCAAGACTCCCTAGATTCCATCGTTGTTGAGGTCGGTGCTCACTACGGCAGGGCAATAAGCGTCTAGTCGTTGCGAACGGCTCGATTGACCGCGCTGATAATGGCTTTCAGCGACGAGGTTGTTATCGATGGGTCAATCCCGACTCCCCAAAGAACCTTGCCGTTCACCGCACACTCTAAATAGGACGCCGCCGTAGCATCACCGCCTGCACTCATGGCATGTTCGGCGTAGTCAAGTACCCGAACGTCAATGCCATGATGAATCAGAGCGTCACAAAATGCGGCGATGGGGCCATTACCGGTTCCGGTTAATTCGATTTGCTCGTCGTTGTCAGTGATGACCGCATTGATCGATGTAGCGCCATCCACATCGGACTCATGTTTGACACTCTTGAGAGTGAGTCGGCCCCACGGAGCATTGGGATCGGGCAGGTACTCCTCAGAGAATGCGCTCCACATGGCGATGGGAGCAACTTCACCGCCTTCGGTATCGGTAACGCGCTGGATAACCTGCGAAAATTCAATTTGCAGGCGACGCGGAAGATCGAGCTTGTGCTCAGTGCGCATGATGTACGCAACGCCGCCCTTGCCCGACTGAGAGTTCACCCGAATTACCGCTTCATAGGTGCGTCCAACATCCTGTGGATCAATGGGGAGGTAGGGCACTTCCCATCGGTAAGAATCAACCTCGATTCCGGCTGCTGCTGCATCGGCAGCCATTGCGTTGAGGCCCTTATTGATGGCGTCCTGGTGAGAGCCTGAGAACGCTGTGAACACGAGATCTCCGCCATAGGGGTGGCGTTCGTGCACCGGGATCTGGTTGCAGTATTCGACCGTTCGCCGGATTTCATCAATGTTGCTGAAATCAATTTGTGGATCGATTCCTTGACTGAATAAATTCATGCCCAATGTGACGAGGCAAACGTTCCCGGTTCGCTCCCCATTACCGAACAGGCAGCCTTCAATGCGGTCTGCGCCTGCCATGTAGCCAAGTTCTGCAGCAGCAACGCCAGTTCCTCGGTCATTGTGTGGGTGCAGTGAGAGCACAATGCTGTCTCTGCGGGCAAGATGCCTATCCATCCACTCAATTGAATCCGCGTAGACGTTTGGTGTCGCCATCTCTACCGTGGCTGGAAGATTCAAAATAACTTTGCGCTCTGGAGTTGGTTGCCAAACCTCTGTGACTGCGTCGCACACTTCGAGTGCAAATTCCAATTCGGTTCCCGTGTAGGACTCAGGGGAGTACTCAAAATAGATATCTGTATCAGGGGTGATTTCCTGTGCAAACTTTGCACAAAGTTGTGCCCCATGAACCGCGATGTCGATGATGCCCGCCTTGTCAAGGCCAAATACCACTCGACGCTGCAGGGTCGATGTTGAGTTGTACAAATGAACAATCGCGGTTTTGGCTCCAACCAATGATTCGAAGGTGCGCTCGATCAAATGCTCTCGAGACTGAGTTAAAACCTGAATGACAACGTCGTCTGGGATTCGATCTTCATCGATAATCTGCCGGACAAAATCAAAGTCGGTCTGCGAAGCTGAGGGAAAGCCCACCTCAATTTCTTTGTACCCCATTTTGACCAGTAGCTCGAACATGGCCAATTTCCGAGCAGGTGTCATTGGGTCGATGAGCGCTTGGTTGCCATCGCGAAGATCAACCGCGCACCACCGAGGTGCGTGGGTGATGGATTTTTGCGGCCAGGTGCGATCGTTCAGGTTGATAGGGGGAAATGGGCTATACCTGTGGAAGGGCATGGGTGATGGTTTTTGACTGGTGCTGGCTGGCGTGTTTGACGTGTTGGACATGTTTGACATGAAGGCTCCCGAGTAGGTGTGAATGGATTCACCGGCGCTGTGACTTCCCGCGTCGAGGAACCGGTTGGCTAAACCTCGGCGCGGTTAGTAAGCAGAAGTAGTGGGAGGAGAATTAAGGATACCGGTGCCAAGCTGAGTGCAGGTTGCACTTTGTGACCATGCAGGCTTCGATGACGCATAATCTGGCCGCTCCTCATAGCCACCAATGCTATCACGAGCGATGGCCCTCTCGATTACGCCCAGTAGGGGCCCCGGGGGTGAGGGTGACTAATCTGCGTGCATGACAAATAGCTACTCGATCTCTCTCATTCCAGGCGATGGCATTGGCACCGAAGTCGTAGCCGAGGCAATGAAAGTCCTTGAGTCTGTGGCGGCACTGGCAGATTTCGAATACACAACCACCGAGTACGACCTTGGCGCGCGTAGGTATAACGCCACGGGCGAGCTGCTCCCCGAATCGGTCATTGAAGAGTTGCGCACGTCTGATGCGATACTCCTCGGTGCGATCGGCGACCCCAGCGTCACACCCGGCGTGCTTGAGCGCGGCGTCCTTTTGCCATTACGCTTCACACTTGATCACCATGTGAACCTGCGCCCCGTGAAGTTGTATCCCGGGGTGGTTGGACCACTAGCGGGCAAAAGCCCTGAGGACATCGACTTCATTGTGTGCCGAGAGGGTACTGAAGGCCCCTATGTCGGTGCGGGCGGTTTCCTTCGCAAGGACACTCCGCACGAGGTCGCTACAGAGGTCAGCCTCAACACAACCTTCGGGGCAGAGCGCATAATCCGTGATGCATTTGAACGTGCAATGAAGCGAACACGCCGTAAAGTTTCCATGGTGCACAAAACCAATGTTCTGGTGTACGCAGGGAGCATGTGGCAACGAACCTTTGATCGAGTTGCACAGGAGTACCCGGAGGTCAGCACTGAGAGCCTCCATGTTGATGCGGCATCAATGTTCTTCATTACGAATCCGGAAAGATTTGATGTTGTTGTGACGGATAATCTCTTTGGTGACATCCTCACCGACATCGGTGCAGCAATTGTTGGCGGTATCGGACTTGCAGCCAGCGGGAATATCGACCCCAGCCGTAGCAACCCCAGCATGTTTGAGCCAGTTCACGGATCGGCTCCTGACATTGCAGGACAGGGCAAAGCAGATCCCACAGCAACGATCATGTCGCTGGCAATGTTGCTTGACCACATCGGCGAACATCAGGCGGCTCAATGGGTAGAGGAAGGTGTTGCGGCTGATCTCTCGACCCGCGGCACGCAAGAGCGCTCAACAAGCGAGATCGGCAGTGCCATTGTGACAGCGACAACACGGGCCGCGAATCATTAATTTCTACCTTTAAGGTTGGTAAATGCAGATGCAAGGGACGATCATTGATCGAAGTGAAGGCGCGAGCCGCCTCTCGGTATTGGAGCGCGACGAGATTCTGAGTAACCCAGGATTTGGCAAGTACTTCACCGATCACATGGTGAGCGTCGACTGGAGCGTTGATCATGGTTGGCACAACGGACAGTTGTTGCCCTATGGCCCAATCACCTTAGATCCGGCAACAAATTTCATGCACTATGGGCAAGCCATCTTCGAAGGAATCAAGGCTTACCGGCATGGCGACAACACCATTAAAACATTCAGGCCATTTGAAAATGCACAACGCTTTGCGCGCTCGGCTCGCAGGCTAGCCATGGCTGAACTTCCCGTGGAACTATTCGTCGAGAGCCTCGATGTTCTTGTGCAGGCGGATGCCGATTGGGTGCCGGGAGGTCGGGAACGATCCCTGTATCTACGCCCGTTCATGATTTCGACCGAAGTGGGACTTGGTGTTCGGCCTGCGAATGCATATAAGTATCTGCTCATTGCATCACCCGCGGGGGCGTATTTCGCAGGGGGCATCAAGCCAGTGAGCGTTTGGGTCTCTGACGATTATGTCCGCGCCGCTCCGGGTGGCACAGGTGAGGCAAAATGTGCGGGCAACTATGCCGCGTCACTCCTTGCCCAAGCCGAAGCTGCGGCACACCACTGTGATCAGGTTGTGTGGCTTGACGCGATAGGGCGGGAGAAAATCGAAGAGATGGGTGGCATGAACCTCTACTTCGTATACGGCAGCGGGGACTCGGTTCGAATCATGACTCCTCGCTTGACGGGCTCATTGCTCCCAGGGATTACGAGAGATTCATTGCTAACCGTCGCTCAGGATTTGGGCTATGAAGTTTCTGAAGGCGAAATCACCGTTGACGAACTTCAAGCTGGCTGCGCCTCAGGAGAGATCACCGAGGTCTTTGCTTGCGGCACGGCTGCGGTGATCACGCCTGTGGGTACCGTGAAGAGCCGACGCAATGGTGAGTTCACGGTTGGATCAGGGGATAGCGGGCCCGTCACGCTCCAATTGCGCGATGCACTACTGGATATTCAGTCGGGTGCCGTGGCCGATCGTCACAATTGGATGCACACCCTCGTAGGGTGATCACCCCGCACCTAGAAGGGCTATGGCAGGATAAGGGCGTGGCAATCGTTTCGATCATTATTAATTAGCGCGTCGTAATGACGCGCTGCCCTTCGCATTGCGGAGGGTTTTTTTGTGCCCGAACCTGAAGGGAGAGTTTCAATGCCTCGTAATGACGCGTTCCACCTTTATGACACCACCTTGCGTGATGGCGCTCAGAGGGAGGGGATCTCCTATTCAGTGACGGACAAACTTGCCGTGGCCGCACTGCTTGACGAGTTCGGGGTCGATTTCATTGAGGGCGGCTGGCCAGGTGCCATGCCCAAGGACACGGAGTTCTTTGAGCGCGCGAGATCCATGAAATTCAAAAACGCGCAGTTAGTTGCATTTGGTGCAACTCGGAAAGCAGGGACATCGGCGAATGAAGATCCGCAGGTTCAAGCCCTTGTGAACTCAGAAGCCCCCGTGATCACCCTCGTGGCCAAATCAGATCTTCGTCATGTTGAGCAGGCTCTCAAGACGACCGCCGAAGAAAACCTCGCAATGGTGCGTGACACCGTTGATTACTTGGTTGGTCTTGGGCGCAGGGTCTTTGTTGATCTTGAACACTTTTTTGATGGATATAAGTTCGACCCTGACTATGCCCTCGCAGTTGTACGCGCATCCATGGAGGCCGGCGCGGATGTTGCCGTGTTATGTGACACAAACGGCGGCATGCTTCCAAGTGGCATAACTAGAATTGTGACTGATGTTCTGGCGGCCACAGGTGCTCGGATCGGTATTCACTGTCAAGATGACACTGCGTGTGCGGTTGCAAACTCAATTGCGGCAGTAGAGGCGGGAGCAACTCACGTTCAGTGCACGGCCAATGGTTATGGAGAGCGAACAGGCAATGCAGATCTCTTTGCGGTCACAGCCAACTTGCAACTGAAGTTGGGCATTGAGTGTGTTTCACCCGAATCACTAGCCTCGATGTACAAGATTTCGCACACTATCGCTGAAATTGCAAACATCACTCCTGATACCCATCAGGCGTATGCGGGGGTCTCCAGTTTCGCCCACAAAGCAGGATTGCACGCGAGTGCTTTGCGTATCAATGCAGAGCTCTACAACCACATCGACCCAAAAATTGTTGGAAACATTCAAAGAGTTCTCGTCACGGAAATGGCAGGACGGGCCTCAGTCGAACTTAAGGGTAAAGAGCTGGGCCTTGACCTGTCAGGAGATAGCGAGGTGCTGTCGGGAGTTATTGACCGGGTGAAGGACCTTGAGGCGCGTGGGTGGTCATTTGAATCGGCAGATGCTTCATTCGAACTTCTCGTCCGTGAAAAGCAGGGTCAAGGCCGTAGGTTTGAAGTTGAATCCTGGCGCACGATTGTGGAGCAGCGCGAGGATGGAGTGGTGGCGAGCGAGGCAACCGTGAAAGTTCATGCCAATGGCGAACGTATTGTGGCCACGGGTGAAGGCAACGGTCCCGTCAATGCTCTGGATAATGCCCTGAGAAGCGCGGTCTCGCAGATCTATCCGGACCTTGTGAATCTCAAGCTCACGGATTACAAGGTGCGCATCCTGGAGGGGGTCAAAGGTACGGATGCCGTGACCAGGGTTTTGGTCGAGACCACAAATGGCCAACGGGAGTGGACCACAATCGGTGTCCATGAAAATGTGATTGCTGCTTCTTGGCAGGCACTGGATGATGCGGTGCACTTCGGCATGATCCAAAATGGGGAAGGGTAGTCTGCGCCCGTGCGCATTTGTCGATATTCATTCCAGGAAATTGTGTCATTCGGTGTCATCGATCAATTGGATGACCAGGGCGAGATAGGTTCTGACACCATCATTCTCCCACTCAACGGACACCCGTATGGTGAGCTTGAGCCGCAAGGGCAAGCGATTGCTGCAGCTGAAGTAAAACTGCTCGCGCCAGTGCTGCCCAGCAAGATCATTGGTATTGGGAAAAACTACGCAGACCACGCCGCTGAAATGGGTGGGGATGTGCCTGCCGAGCCACTCTTTTTTCTCAAACCGAACACAAGTGTCATTGGCCCAGGAGAGGCAATTGTTTTGCCACCTCAATCAGAACTAGTGCATCACGAGGCAGAACTTGCAATCGTTATTGGGCGGTTCTGCAAAGACGTACCTCGGGAACGGGTACCTGAAGTGATCCTCGGTTACACCTGTGCCAATGACGTAACGGCTCGTGATTTGCAAAAGCGAGACGGACAATGGACGCGGGCCAAGGGCTTTGACACATTTTGCCCCTTAGGGCCATGGATTGAAACTGACCTCGACACAAGTGATTTAGCCATAACGGCTCATGTTGGACCCGAATTGCGACAATCAGGAACTACTCAGGACCTTATTTTCAATGTAACGGAGATCGTGCATTACGTCAGTTCGAATATGACTCTGCTGCCAGGGGATGTCATTCTGACCGGTACACCTGCAGGTGTTGGACCGCTGGTCCCAGGCGATGAAGTAGAAGTGGAAATTGAGGGCATAGGCACGCTCATAAATTTTGTTCATAGTGAGCGGACCTCCTGAGAATCATGGCAATGAACATAAAAGAACGTCAGGGCTCTGACATTCGGGTTCGTTTTTGCCCCTCGCCGACAGGAAATCCGCATGTCGGGATGATCCGCACCGCCCTTTTTAACTGGGCTTTTGCCCGTCATGTGGGAGGAACTTTTGTCTTCCGCATCGAGGACACCGATGCGGCGCGTGACTCCCAAGAGTCCTATCAAGCATTACTTGATGCACTCAGTTGGCTAGGCCTTGATTGGGATGAGGGCCCGGTAGTTGGTGGCGATTATGGTCCGTACAGGCAATCAGAACGTGGAGATATCTATGCACGAGTGATGTCTCAATTAACTGAAGCCGGTTACACATACCCCTGTTATTGCAGCGCTGAAGAATTGGATGCGCGCAGGGAAATTGCCATGAAGGAGAAACGCACTCCCGGTTATGACGGACAATGCAGAAGCCTTTCCCAGGACCAGATCGACGCTTATGAAGCCGATGGTCGATCGGCAGTTATTCGGTTCCGGATGCCGGGCACGGATTTCACCTGGAACGACTTGGTCAGGGGGGAGGTGACCTTCAAAGCCGAGCATGTCCCTGATTTTGTTCTCGTTCGGGCAAATGGTGATCCTTTGTACACGCTGGTCAATCCCGTCGATGATGCCTTGATGAAAATAACCCACGTTCTGCGCGGTGAGGATTTACTTTCCTCAACACCCAGGCAGCTGGCACTTTTCGCGGCTCTCGAAGAAATCGGGGTGGCGTCCTACACACCTTTATATGGGCATCTGCCCTACGTCATGGGCGAGGGAAACAAGAAACTATCAAAGCGGGATCCCGGTTCAGCGCTGAGCATGTATCGAGAGGAGGGTTATCTTCCACAGGCGTTGTTGAACTACTTGGCATTGCTTGGGTGGTCCATGGGCAATGATGTCGAGTTTTTCTCTCCCCAGGAAATGGCGGCAGCCTTCACCCTAGAACGGGTGAACCCCAATCCCGCACGTTTTGATCTCAAGAAGTGCACCGCGATAAATGGCGACTGGATTCGGCACATCGCACAACAGGAACTGACAGGGCACTTGATTCCCTTCTTGGAAGGCGCGGGAGTGGTCACCGCGCCACCGACACAGGAGCAGCTCAAGACCCTCAATCTCGCAGTCCCATTGATTCAGGAACGATTGGACAAGCTGAGTACAGCCCCCGAACTCATTTCGTTTTTGTTCAAAGATGTTGTCGCCATCGATCCTGCACTGTGGTCAGATGGCGCACTTGATGTTCTCATGGAAAGTGCGTCGGTTCTTGAAGGGCTTGAGCCTTGGAATCACGATTCAATTCAGAACCTTTTGAAGGCAACCCTCGTCGATGGGCTGGGCATTAAGCCAAAATTCGCTTTCGGGCCCATTCGCACTGCCATAACAGGACACAAGATTTCGCCGCCACTCTTTGAATCGATGGAGATTCTGGGCAAGGAAATATGCCTAGGTCGATTGAGTGCTGCCATTGAGAGTTTGAAGTAGTTTGTGCTGTTCGGGGCTGATCATGGACTCGCAGAGGTCACAGATAGACTTTGTCGGCATCCCATGGGGTATGGGGTAATTGGCAGCCCAACTGATTCTGATTCAGTTAGTCTAGGTTCGAGTCCTGGTACCCCAGCGAATCGCGTGTAGACGCGATTTTTTTCATGGCCCCGTTGTGTAGTGGCCTAGCACGCCGCCCTCTCAAGGCGGTAGCGCGGGTTCGAATCCCGTCGGGGCTACACCCGGTGGGGGAGTCATCATGATTCCCCCACCACAGTTGCCACAGGAGGCATACATGGGAACACCGCGCACGATGGCCGAAAAAGTATGGGCCGATCACATTGTTACCCACGGCGAGGGTAAGCCTGACCTTCTCTACATAGACCTCCATCTCATCCACGAGGTCACAAGCCCCCAAGCATTTGATGGGTTACGTGACGCTGGTCGCCCAGTGCGCCGCCCAGATCTCACCGTGGCAACGGAGGATCACAACATTCCAACCGTGGATGTGGACAAGCCCATCGCCGACCCAATATCTCGCATTCAAGTGGAGACCCTTCGCAGGAACTGCGAAGAATTTGGGGTGAAGCTATACCCTTTGGGTGACGTGGAGCAGGGCATCGTTCACGTGGTCGGTCCGCAAATGGGTCTAACACAGCCCGGAATGACCATCGTATGTGGTGACTCGCACACGAGTACGCACGGCGCTTTTGGGGCGCTTGCCTTTGGAATTGGAACGAGCGAGGTCGAACATGTCTTGGCGACTCAAACTCTGCCGCTTAAGCCTTTCAAGACCATGGCCATCACGGTGGAGGGTGAGCTTCCAGCAGGGGTGAGCGCCAAGGACATCATTCTGGCTGTGATCGCCAAGATCGGCACAGGTGGCGGCCAGGGCTATGTTCTTGAATACCGCGGTTCAGCGATTCGAAACCTGTCCATGGAAGGTCGCATGACGATTTGCAACATGTCGATCGAGGCGGGTGCTCGCGCAGGTCTTGTTGCCCCTGATGAAACTACTTTTGCTTATTTGAAAGATAAGCCGCATTCACCGCAGGGCGCGGACTGGGATGCTGCGGTTGAGTACTGGAAATCACTACCCACTGATTCCGATGCGAAATTTGATGCCGAAGTAATTATCGATGCAACTACGTTGAGTCCGTTCGTAACATGGGGGACCAATCCTGGTCAGGGCCTACCGTTGAGCGCGTCGATACCGAATCCGGGTGACGCTGCAAATGAAGTTGAGCGCGTTGCTATCGAGCAAGCGTTGTCGTATATGGATCTGACTCCGGGAACTCCGCTCAAAGAGATTGCGGTCGACACCGTATTTCTAGGATCGTGCACCAATGGTCGAATCGAAGACTTGCGAGCCGCGGCTGCTGTCCTTGAAGGTCGCTCGGTTGCTCCCAATGTGCGTTTGCTCGTCGTGCCCGGTTCAACGAGAGTGCGCCTTCAAGCTGAGTCTGAGGGACTTGATCAAGTATTTCTTGCTGCAGGGGCTGAGTGGCGGGGCGCAGGCTGTTCCATGTGTCTGGCAATGAATCCTGACAAACTTGCACCGGGGGAGCGCAGCGCATCAACATCCAATCGAAACTTTGAAGGCCGTCAAGGTCCGGGCGGCCGTACCCACCTTGTTTCACCCGAAGTGGCGGCTGCAACAGCAGTTGCTGGCACCCTGTCTTCACCCGCTGACTTGGAGGTTGCATCCTGATGGAAGCCTTTACCGTTCATACCGGAAGTGCAGCGCCACTTCGGCGGAGCAATGTTGACACCGATCAGATAATCCCGGCGGAGTACCTCAAGCGGGTAACGCGACACGGCTTTGAGGATGCCCTATTCGCCTCATGGCGCAAGGATCCCGAATTCATCTTGAACCGACCCGAATACCAAGGGGTCAGTATCTTGGTAGCCGGACCAGATTTCGGCACCGGCTCCTCGCGCGAACACGCGGTGTGGGCGCTTCAAGACTTCGGGTTTAAAGCTGTGCTGAGCTCCCGATATGCCGATATTTTTCGTGGTAATTCAGGCAAGGGCGGCTTGCTCACCGCTCAACTCGATCACGAGGTCATTGAGTCAATCTGGGAAATCATCGAGTCCGATCCAAATGCCCAAGTCACCATTGACCTGACTGCCAAGACGGTTTCAGTCGGTGAACTGGTGGCCGAATTTGAAGTGGATGACTATGTCCGATGGAGACTCCTTGAAGGCCTGGATGACATAGGGATCACCATGCAGCAAGAAACGGATATCACTGAATTTGAAAAAACGCGACCTACCTACAAGCCGACGGTTTGATTTCTGCCACCGACACAAAGGCTAGGAATCACAAAGTCACAAATCATTTTTCGATTGTCAGCAAAACCGTTGCGCCGCAACAATTATCGGCGTGGCGTTGCATCAATCTGAGTGGTTTTCGACATAGATTAAGCACGTTGGTCACCCGATCAACCTGACCACCCTCCGGAGGGGTTTAATCGTGAACAAAGCTGAACTGATTGATGCTGTTGCTACCCGCCTTGATATGAGTAAGCGCGAAGTCACAGCCGTTGTAGATTCCTTCATCGAAGAAGCAAAGAAGTCTGTCGTTCGTGGCGAAAAAGTTGCCATCAGCGGATTCGGTGTTTTTGAAGCGCAAGCTCGCAAGGCGCGCCTGGGTCGTAACCCACGCACCGGCGAGACCGTAAAAATTAAGGCAACCAAACTCCCCAAGTTCCGTCCAGGCGCTGAATTCAAAGCAATCGTTTCTGGTGCTAAGAAAGTTGCCGGTGGCACAGCCGCTCCTAAGAAGGCAGCAGCAAAGAAAGCTCCCGCCAAAAAAGCAGCAGCCAAGAAGGCAGCTCCTAAGAAGGCTGTCGCTAAGAA
Organism: Candidatus Nanopelagicales bacterium; assembly: GCA_017857175.1. Taxonomy (GTDB): domain Bacteria; phylum Actinomycetota; class Actinomycetes; order S36-B12; family S36-B12; genus UBA4592. The sequence goes on from JAFMDS010000001.1 coordinate 40,201, forward strand.
AGCCCCTGCAAAGAAGGCAGCAGCAAAGAAAGCTCCCGCCAAGAAGGCAGCGCGTCGCAAGTAGGTTACAAATGAGAGTTGGTGGCCGCTGCCTTTGGGTGGCGGCCACTTTCTTGTGTCATGCCTAGCTTTTGTTCAATCACAAAGTTGTCGGTGAGAAGTACAAGCCGCTGGCCAATTCTTGGACGGACAAGTTCAGAATTCGCCGCTATCGTGACATTAATTTGTTGACCAGACTCGGTGACCACTGAGAGCGGTTGTAGTGAGGAGACCGTGACCAACTCTGGTCCTGCTTTTTGTTGTAGAGCACCTTGGGTTGACTTCCCAACTCCAAGTCGAATTGCATCCCATAAGTCAATCTCGGTGTCTACATCCCGCCGTGCGCCAAGTAATAAGGGATCCGAAATTTCGTGTGCGCCGACTTCTCTGTGGCAAGCGCGGGAGCGAGGGCCAAAACGAGGGACAGCCTCTGATTCTGAGCGGCGAATCCACATGGTTGAACCAATGCCCTCTGAGTCAGAGAGAAATGCGCACACAAACGGTGCTGCCAACTCAATGAACCTATCAATGTGGTCGGCGGTCAGACATGGCAAATCTCCAAGAACGACAAGGATTGGATGATTCTCTGAGCCGTTTTGCGAGTCAAGGTGAATGCAGTGATCGATGCCGGTCTTGATCGCGGCGGTCAAGCCGACTTCTTGACCCTCAGAAACTACCTGACACCCAAGATTCTGGGCGAGCTCGGCTATTAGGGGGTCCGACGTTACAACCGCAATTGATGTAACGGAGGAGGCATTACTCAACGCCTCCAATACGTCAGCCAAAAATGCGAGAGTGAGATCTTCGCGCCCCAAACGTGACTTAGCCTCGTGGAGAGCCTTGGCTGGAACTACGGCCCGCACATGAGTAGACATTGCCCCATTAAACCGTGATGACCACTAGTCTGAGTCAGTGCCTGGACATCCCACTCGAGCCTCTCGCCTAGGCTGGGGTTACCGCGTGGCAGTCGCAATTTTTTGGCCGCTTCTCATGCTGCTTACCAAGAGAGATTGGCGCGGATTTGATCAATTGGACGACGTTGACGGTGGAGTTATCATCGCGACCAATCACACTTCGTGGTTCGATCCACTTGCCGTCGCTCACCCCCTGTGGGCACATGATCGTCCACCAAGGTTTCTCGGGAAAGAGGAAGTTTTTCGAGTGCCGATCATGGGTCCTGTGATCACGAGTGCGGGCCAGATCAAGGTGTATCGCGAGAGTGCTGAAGCCATTGGTGCCTTCAGAGACGCTGTTGAAGCGGCAAAGAATGGTGAATGCGTAGTTGTCTACCCCGAAGGAACAATTACGAAGGATCCAGACCTGTGGCCCATGGCAGCCAAGACCGGTGCGGTTCGAATCGCGTTGGCTTCTGGTCGACCTCTGTACCCCATGGTGCAGTGGGGCCCACAAGCTGTCATGCGCCCCTATAAAAAGGAGTTAAGGCTTTTTCCCAGAAAGACAATGCAGGTGTGGTTGGGCGAGCCGATAGACCTCTCAGAATTTGCAGGCAAGGAATGGACTCCTGAATTGCTCCACCAAGCAACCGATCTACTCATTGCCCGAATGACCGAAATTGAATCTCGCATGCGCGGGGAAACACCCCCGAGCAAGCCTTACACACCGGTGAGTGATGAACCCGTACCTGATGAAAGGGACGAGAAATAATGCGCATTGCAATGATGGGAAGTGGATCTTGGGGCACGGCATTTGCCGCGGTCCTCGCGGATGCTGGATCTGTGGTAACCATCTGGGCGCGAGATCCGAATATCGCGCGATCCATCAACGAGGATCGTGTTAACTCGTCGTATCACGATAGTGTGCTGCTTCCCCGAGGAATCAATGCAACAACGAAGCCAGAGGTGGCACTTGATGGTGCCGACATTGTGGCACTTGCCGTTCCTTCGCAGGCGCTCCGAGAGAACTTGGCGTCGTGGGCGACAAAGGCCCCTTCCGATTGCATCTATGTGAGTTTGATGAAAGGTATTGAACTCGAATCAAATGAACGCATGAGTCAGGTGATCGCCGAGGTCACTGGTGCCCCTCAGGATCGGATCGCCGTTGTTTCTGGTCCAAACCTTGCCCGCGAGATTATTGCGCATCAGCCCACTGCAACGACAGTTGCTTCAACCAGTGAACATTGCGCCCGCATGGTGCAGGAGGCTTGCACCACTGATTATTTCCGTCCCTATTGGACCACCGATGTCATTGGAACCGAGATCGGCGGTGCGGTTAAAAACGTCATCGCGCTTGCAAACGGAATCGCAGTCGGCTTGGGCTTGGGGGAGAACTCACAAGCATCCCTCATTACTCGTGGTTTGGCCGAAATGGCTCGCCTCGGCACCGCTCTCGGTGCGGATCCGATTACCTTTTTGGGGCTTGCAGGAGTGGGTGATCTCGTTGCCACCTGCCAATCACCGCTGTCCCGTAATAGAACCTTTGGTGAGAATTTGGGGCGTGGGTTAACCGTGGAACAAACAATTGAACGGACCAAACAAACATGCGAGGCTTATAAGAGTTGCCAGCCAATTCTTCAATTGGCAAATAAGGCGGGAATCGACATGCCAATTACCTATGAGGTCGTTCAGGTGCTACACCATGGAAAGCCTCCAAAGAATCTATTGCGCTCATTTATGGCACGGGATACCAAGGCCGAGTAGCAGCAGCATTTTTAACGAGCAGGGGAGATGCCATTAAGCGCTTGGTCGAGGTCGTCCCATAAATCCTCGGGGTGCTCGATCCCGAGCGAGAGTCGAATGAGGTTCTGTGGCACAAGTTCACTCTCAAAGGCCCAACGACGCCTTCGTTCGAGGAGGGACTCTACGCCACCAAGGCTGGTTGCATAGGTCCAAAGCGTGGCTGCTTCGCTGACTGAGTCCGCATCTCCCTCTACCTCAATTGAGATCATGGATCCCCACCCTGGGTAGCGCACGCGATTCACCTTTTCATGTGCTGCCAACTTTCCAGCAATGTATTGAGCGTTACTTTGGGCTTTGTCGAATCTGAGGAACAGGGTGCGAAGGCCGCGCAATGCGAGAAAACAATCAAATGGGCTCGGCATAGCACCCAGGAGGATTCGTCGAACGCGTGTGGCTTCTGTGAGTTCAGGGGTGGCGCAAATAACAGCGCCCATGAGTAGGTCGGAGTGACCGCTGATCATTTTCGTGACGCTATGAAATACGTAGTCAGCACCTAGCTCGAGAGGTCGCTGTGCCACTGGTGTCGCGAATGTGTTGTCAACGACTGAGATAACTGGGGGTTCTGCATTCTTTGCAGCTGCAAGACAGGTTTTCAGGTCGGCGATCTCCATCATCGGGTTGGTTGGTGATTCCAGCCACAAGACATCGGCTTCGGCTAGTGCTTCAATCACCAGATTAGTGTCAGCGACCTCAACGGTTGTCAATGAAATTATTCCGCGCTCTGCAAGTTCCTTTAGCCGCCCAGCCACTCCGGTGTAAAGGTGGGTGGGCGCCAGGATCCGAGTTCCCACGGGGAATTGATCCAAAATTGCATTCGCGGCGGCCATGCCCGAAGAGAACACAACTGCCGTGCCACCTTCAAGTTCACCTAGAGCGGTTTCAAGAGCTTCTGCTGACGGATTACCTTCACGGGCGTAACCGAGTTCTCCTCCCGCGTGAAATGTCGAAGCTGGAACTATCGGTTGGTTGATGGGTGCATCCGCATCACGTGCTGGACGCCCGCTTGTCACGGCGATCGTGCTGGGGTGTTGGCGCTCATGCATTCCCACACATTAGACGGTGATCCGCGGTGATGCTTTCCGGGTGCCGTTGTCGGGGCAGGCAGCCTCAATGTTCCCGTGACTGGCACGGTACGTTCGGCTCATGCCAGAGAGAACCGGGCGTGGATCCACTCCGATCGCCCTCATTTTTGGGGGCGTTGGACCTGAACACTCCATTTCTTGTTTGAGCGCTCAGTCTGTTCTTAAAGCGTTGGTCTCAAATAGAGGCGATTCCTGGCAGGAATCAATTTTGTGTGTCGGTATCGCCCAAAAAGGTTCATGGCATTTAGTTGATGCCTCAGAAGTATTGAACTTCACCATCAGCGACTCAGAACTGCCAGTTGTGCCCACGAAAGGCCCACTGGTTGCATTGCGCATGAACCCTGTAGAGCCCGGTTTTCTGGTAACAGGTAATGCTGGCAAGGAATTCGTGGCCTGCTCCTTGGCTTTTCCCGTCCTGCACGGCGAAGGAGGCGAAGATGGCCAAATTCAAGGGGCTCTCGATGCCGCAGGAATAACATTCATTGGCTCGGCAGTAAACGCGTCCGTGTTGTGCTCTGACAAAGTGACAACCAAACAGGTGCTGCAACAGGTTGGTGTCAATTGCGGTGACTGGACCAGTGTTGACCACGAATCTCAGTGGGAGAAAGCGCTTCAAGTGTTTGGAGACTCAAATATCTTTATTAAGCCCGCGACTGGTGGTTCTTCGATTGGAATAACTCGAGTGACTTCGGAGCGGGACATCGCTGGCGCAATTGGAGTTGCACTAAGCATTTCTCCACGAGTGATCATTGAACGCGCAATTCCTTCGCCACGTGAACTTGAAGTGGCAGTGCTGACCGTTGGTGGGGATGTGGTCGCATCGCCAGTTGGGGAAATTCAGTTAAAGCCTCATTTTGATTTTTATGATTTTGAGGCCAAGTACCTTGCCGATGGAGCCAATCTCATTACTCCAGCAGACCTGGACACCAAGGTGAGCGAGAGAATTCAGGGTATTGCAGTCGAAGTGTTTAAAGCACTGGGCTGTCGCGATTTTGCTCGAGTTGATTTCCTATTAAGTCCTACGGGGGTGCTTGTTGTCAATGAAGTGAACACAATCCCAGGGTTCACTTCAATTTCAATGTACTCAAGAATGTGGGCAGCCGCAGGCCTCACCTTTGAAGAATTGATAGCTCAACTCGAGCGCAATGCTTGTGAGCGGCTGACAGACCAGTCTTAGGACGGATCAATTCCCAGATCCACAAGTACGGAGGCGGCAGGGTCGTACTCACGCGGGATTGCCACCTCGATGTATTCCCCCGTATTCACCGACGTAAATTGTGTTCCCGAGTCAAATTCCTCGGGGTACCAATCAACGCCATTAATCGAAAAGAGTTGACTCGTCGCGGACAGCGTTACTGGTTTGGCAACACCACAGCGGACATAAATGGGCGGATCGCCCCATGCTCGAATGCCCTTCGATGAATCTGTGGTGGCACGCATCAGGCTGCCGACCACGCTGACAGGCAAAGATGCCACAAGCTCCTGGCAAAATGGTGATCCGCCATTTGGACCAGTTGAAATGTTCAAGGTTGAACCGCACGAAGTCACCACAATCATTACGCCGATCAACACCCCGGACATCGCTGCAAGCCCGTCGCACTGACGTGTCATGGAAAATTTCCTATTCTCAATATCAGGACGTCTAACGACGCGTTTCGTCATAGATAAACACTTTTCAACGTGTAATGCTGTCACTCTATATTTCAACGACCAAAGGACCAAATGCGGTATGAGTGCGACAAGTGGTGAATCAGAATTGACCCTGCAATCTGTTGGTGAGTTTGAAATTATTACCCGAATACGTGAGATCACCAATGCTCAGGCTCAGGACCTGCCCAAACCGATTGTGGACTCGGGCGATGATTCAGCAGTTATCGCGATGAGCAAAGAAGACCTAGTCGTGAGCGTCGACCTATTTGTTGAAGGTCGGCATTTCAAAACTGACTGGGCTACCGCGCTGGAGATTGGTCGAAGGTGCGCTGCGGCTGCCATGTCAGATATCTGTGCGATGGGTACCGCGCCCACATCAATTTTGGTTGGCCTTGCTGCCCCAGCTGATACATCCGTGGCCTTTATCCGCGAACTAACAACTGGCTTGGCGCATGAAGCAGCGGGTGCAGGCGCTCGTGTTGTCGGTGGGGACCTCAGTTCGGCTGACTCCATTGTGGTTTCGGTAACGGCGATTGGTTCCATGAAACCCAAGGATGTTGTCACTCGATCTGGAGCGCAGGTGGGGGATGTCGTGGCAATTCATGGTCGCCTTGGCATGGCGGCGGCAGGATTGAGAGTCCTTCAACGAGGCCTGCGCTCTCCACGGGTCTTGGTCGATGCTTACCGATACCCAGAGATTGATTATTCAGCTGGGGTTAGGGCCCGCACGGCAGGAGCGAAGGCTATGGCAGATGTTTCAGACGGTTTAGTGGCAGACCTCGGCCATATCGCTGCTGCGTCTGGAGTGACCATCGACATCGAATCCGCATCCTTGCCGGTGCCAGAGGCATTAACGAGCGCGGCGTCGGCATTCGGTGCGGATCCATTGGCGTGGATTCTGACCGGCGGTGACGACCACGCGCTGGCAGCAGTGTTCCCATCAAACACAGAATTGCCCCAAGGTTTTGTGGCCATTGGAATAGTTCGCGAACAGGCTGATGATCTAGTACTGGTCGACTCCGAGCCGGCACCCAGCGAAGGCGGTTTTTCGCACTTCGGTTAAAACGAGGGTTTTTTTTGCAGTTCGGTTAAGGACGAGGGTTTATTTAGCGCGCTTAGGAAGCGCGAACAACCTTGCCAGCTTTGATGCAGGAGGTGCAGACGTTGAGTCGCTTAGGGGTGCGACCAACGAGAGCGCGCACGCGCTGAATGTTTGGGTTCCAGCGGCGCTTGGTGCGTCGGTGGGAGTGTGAAACGTTATGCCCGAAACTAGGGCTCTTTCCGCAGATATCGCAGTTCGCAGCCACAAGTACTCCTCTAAAGTTGAATCGAAGGGTTTTCGATCATTCGGTTTATATAGTGGTCCCCGAGTCTCGAACCGTTGGAGCAGCGCAGTCAGGTAACACTGCGCTCGACGGGCGAGCCTGAAACCTGAGCAAGAATAGCCGAAGCGTGCAGAACCAGGACAAGGAGGGGCTCGATGAGTGACGAACCCGCCTTGGATGACGTGAGGGAAGTGACTCCGAACACCCTGAGCGAATGGTTGCTTCACGCGAAAATAGCCCTGCATCAGGCCCGGGATCGAATTGATGCGCTGAACGTTTTTCCGGTCCCCGATGGGGACACGGGGACAAATATGTACCTCACTTGGGAGTCTGCCTGCAAGGGAATTGTGCCCGAGGGAATTGTGCCCGAGGGTTTTGTGTCCGGTGAGGTGTCGGTCAATTTGGCGGAGGCCGCTAACAGGATCGGGCGACAGGTGGTTTTGGGGGCTCGGGGTAATTCGGGTGTGATTATGTCGGCGCTCATCCGTGATTTCATGGGTTCAATCGCCACGGAACCCAGTTCACTAGCCAGGGCTCTAAAGGAAGGAACCGCCGGCGCATATGCGGCGGTGGCAACCCCCATTGAGGGCACGATTTTGACAGTGGCACGGGCAGGGGCAGAGCGGGCTGAGGTTTTGGCATCGCAAGGGGTCGGGTTGCTCGAGGTCGTTAGAGGGGCGGCTGACGCTGCTTATGAAGCTCTCATGGAAACGCCAATGCTTTTGGCCCAACTGCGCGACGCAGGTGTAGTCGATGCAGGTGGATCGGGACTTGTAGTTGTGCTCGATTCGCTAGTGGCCGTGCTCACGGGTGAAAGTCCCAGACGAGCCCTCTTCACCAGTGAGTCTTTGCCGCCGAGAGTGGGAGCAAAATCGGAGTCGAGTCATCCGGTGGGCGATGGAGAACATGAATTCGAGGTGATGTTCCACGTCGAGTCCGAGAGCATTGACGACTTGAGAACCTCGCTGGAGCGGCTGGGATCGAGCGTCATGATCGCGGGGGTGGACAATCTCTGGAATGTTCATGTTCATGTGCAGGAGCGAGGCATCGCTGACGCACTCAATCAAGGTATCGCCTCAGGTTCCATCTCTCATGTTTCCGTGACCCCGTTGAGCTCGTTACACGGAGATCAGATCCTGGGGGAGCATCGAGAGTCCACGCGCAGGAGTCGTGTCCTTGTTGTAGTGACACATGGTCAAGGTGTACGTGACAAATTGACGGAAATCGGAGTCGCTTGTGTGCCGACACCTCCCCGTCAACAGCCGTCGGCATCTGAACTCATCAGCGTCGCACAAGAGACTTTCGCGTCTGAAGTGGTGTTTCTCCCTTCAGATCGAGACGCCCATGGAGTTGCCGAGATTGCAGCAAGTGAATTGAGTTCACTGGGCGTGCGAGCAGCGGTCGTTCCGACCCGATCTATCACCCAAAGTTTGTCCGCGATTGCCGTTCACGATCAATTCCAGGACTTTGATAGGGATGTAGTGGCAATGACTCGTTCGGCAGGAGCGACGCATTACGGAGCAGTGACCGTTGCCACTCGTGACGCCCTGACCATGGCGGGTGAATGTCACGTGGGTGACGTTCTGGGTCTCATCGATGGAGACATTGCGGTAGTCGGGTCTAGCGTCATGGAGGTGAGCTTGCTGGTACTTGGTCGCCTTCTAGCGCCAGGAGCCGAACTTCTGACAGTTGTCAGCGGCGACGGCTGTTCGTCGAATCAAATACTCGAACTCAACCGTTGGGTGAGAGCGACATACCCGCTCGTGGACCTTGAAACCATGAATGGTGGCCAGCCCTTATGGCCATTCATCTTTGGGGTGGAATAGAAACGATGCCAGAGGTCTCAATTTTTAAACAGAACCTCTCTGATCTCTTGGGGGGAAAGAGCGCCAAGGGCCTGGAAAAATCATTTGGCTTTGTAACCGCGGGAGATCTCCTCCAGCACTTTCCACGCCGATATGCCGAGCGAGGTGAGCTGACTTCATTTGAAAAAATTGAGGTTGGAAAGCCGGTTACCATCATGGCAACGGTGAGCTCGGTTACTTCCCGTCGAATGCAAAATAAGCGCGGCTGGATCCTCGTTGTTACGGTCACTGATGGTCGTGACTCCATGCAGCTGACGTTTTTTAATCAGAAATGGAGAGAGAAGGAGTTGCAGATTGGGCGCTCCGGTCTTTTTGCAGGGACCGTCACCGACTATCGCGGTACCAGAACATTGACACACCCCCAATACCTGTTATTCGCCGACGGTTCCGACAGTGACATGGAAGCTTTGAATCAGTTTGCTGGGAGCATTATCCCGGTGTACCCCAGTTCTCAGTCGATCACTTCCTGGCAGATTGCCTCGTCGGTGGATGTGGTGCTTGCCTCGACAAGTGATTTAGTGGACCCCATTCCTGAATCGGTACGCGAGGAATTTGAACTCATGGACTGGACGCAGGCGCTTCATGCGATTCACCAGCCACAAAGTCACAGTGATCTTGAAGCGGCGAGGTTTCGAATCAAATTTCATGAGGCCTTCGTGCTCCAGGCGCTGCTTGAGGAGCGTAGACGTGCACGGCGCGGCATAAAGGCGATAGCGCGCCAGACCAAAAACCATGGCCGCAGGTCACAGTTCGATGCAATGTTGCCGTTTGTTTTGACGGATGGTCAAATCCGCGTTGGTCAGGAAATTGCGGCAGATTTGAACAGTGAATCGCCCATGATGCGACTGCTGCAAGGTGATGTAGGCAGTGGGAAAACGATCGTCGCGCTCCGAGCCATGCTTGACGTGATCGAAGCGGGTGGCCAGTGTGCGCTGTTGGCTCCGACCGAGGTACTCGCCTCTCAGCACTTTGACTCCGTCATGAAACTCTTGAGGGACATGGCCAGTGACGGTTCACTCTTGACCAGCATGAATAACTCGGCTGATGGAGTGCACGTGACTTTATTGACGGGATCTTTGCCATCTGCTGCACGCAAAAAGGCTCTGTTGGATATCGCCAGTGGTACAGCAGGAATTGTGATTGGCACCCACGCTCTCATTCAAGACTCCGTGGAATTCTTTGACCTTGGACTTGTCGTAATCGACGAACAACACAGGTTCGGAGTCGAGCAACGAGCCGTACTTATGAACAAGGGTCGAGGCGACACGAAACCACATGTACTTGTCATGACTGCGACGCCAATTCCTCGTACGGTCGCTTTGACCACATTTGGTGACTTGGACGTTTCTACTCTCGATGAATCCCCGTCAATGAGGGCAGGGGTTGAAACTCATGTGGTCAACGCGATGACAGTGCCCAACCATCTCGAAAGAGTGTGGGAACGCATGAGCGAGGAAGTCAAAGCGGGCAATAAAGTTTTTATCGTTTGCCCCAGTATTTCTGAGCAAATGAACGCAGATGATATTGATAGCGACCATGCGGGAGCCCCAATCACTGCAAATCAAAAGCTTCGCTCCGTGGATGAAACAGTTGAGGAATTAGCCTCGCGCTTTCCTGATATTTATTTTGGTGCCCTCCACGGGCAGATGAAGCCAGAGTTAAAGCACGATGTGATGTACCGTTTCACAGAGGACGCAGCTAATCCAGTCGACGTTTTAGTGGCAACGACGGTCATTGAAGTCGGTGTGGACGTCCCCGCTGCAACCATGATGATAATTCAGAACGCTGAGCGATTCGGAATATCACAATTGCACCAGTTGCGCGGCCGAATTGGTCGTGGGGATCGGCCTGGCCTATGTATTTTGGTGCAAAATAATTTTGGGAACGAGGGATCAACTGACAGACTTGAGGCAATTCGCAGCACAACGAACGGTTTCGAGTTGGCACAGCGTGACCTGGAAATTCGACGCGAGGGTGATGTGCTGGGTCAGGATCAGTCGGGGTTGTCCTCATCACTTCGACTCCTTCGTGTTGTGGAGGATTCGGAACTGATTGAACTAGCTCGTGATCAAGTCACTTCCATAGCTGAAAGCTCGACCTGGGATGCGGTCTTAGCGGCAATAGACGCTACAGACTTTGAGCGCGTAACTCACCTGGAAAAAACATGACGCGCATCATTGCAGGGATGGCCAAGGGCCAACGACTCAAAGTGCCTCAGGTGGGAACGCGTCCCACCTCCGACCGGATCCGTGAGGCCTTGTTCTCCACTATCGACAGTTGGTTGTCGAGTCAGGGTCGTGCATGGGCAGATAGCATTTTTGTGGACCTTTTTGGTGGTTCGGGTGCAATCGGGTTGGAAGCCAAAAGTAGGGGAGCGCACCGAGTGTGCATTGTGGAGTCACAACCTGCGGCGGCCCGATTGATTTCAGAGAATTCTTCCCTCTCTAAGTGCTCCGTTGACATCCTGCGACAGGATGCTTTCCGATGGAATCCTGACGAGTTCACCACAATCGTGTTCGCTGATCCTCCGTACGCTGACTCAGATGATGCAGTAACAGCCATGTTCGATCGACTGTCGTCCGATCCCTTATTGGCTGGAGCGTTAATTATTTGTGAACGTGGCAAGAAAAGTGGATCACCATGGTCTATTGAAACCACGCTTCGCCTCGAACGATCATGGGAAAAGAAATATGGCGACACAGTTATTTGGTACGGTCACGTGGTGGGGACCGAATGATGGGAACTACCGTCCATGCTTGGGCAGCTGTGAACTGTGCCCATTGATATTGAGCGAGTGAGGGAAATCGAATGAGAGTCGCAGTGTGCCCCGGATCCTTTGATCCAGTCACGAATGGTCATTTTGATGTGTTCGAACGGGCATCGAAAATGGCGGATCAGGTGATCGTGGCTGTTCTCATTAATAGAACCAAGTCAAGTTTGTTCAGCGTGGAGGAACGCATTGAGATTCTTACGCAGGTGACTGCACCGTTGGGCAATGTCAGGGTAGATTCTTTCTACGGTCTGCTGGTCGATTATTGCCAGAAAAATGAAGTGAATGCGATTGTCAAGGGCCTTCGCGCGGTGAGTGACTTTGATTATGAACTCCAAATGGCTCAAATGAATTTTCGTTTGGCTGGAGTTGAAACCTGCTTTATCTCAACCAACCCGCTTTATAGCTACCTCTCATCGAGTTTGGTCAAAGAAGTTGCTACCCACGGCGGCGATGTCAAAGGATTGGTCCCCGATATCGTGTTGAAGCGCCTGGAGGACAAACTTTCTAGCACAATGTGATTGGCATAAGGTGCCTCAACGATCAAGGAGTTAATGGTGGATGTTCAGGAGAGACTCGACGAGCTGACGGTGATGGTCGAGGATGCAAAGTCGATGCCTCTATCGGCCTCATGTGTACTCAACAGATCACAGTTATTGGACATCATTGAGGAGATTCGCCAACTTCTCCCTGAGTCGGTCTACCGAGCGGACGAACTCCTCGCTGATCGCGAGGCCGTTGTGCTCGATGGGCGACGCGAGGCTGACCGAATCCTGGAACAAGCAAGGGCGCAGGCAGATCGAATGGTTTCTGAGCACGAGGTGTATCTGGCGGCCGTTGCAGAGAGCAACGCGTTGCGTGAGGAAACCAACCAAGCCACTGCACTGAAACGGCAAGAGACCGATGACTACATCGATGCAAAATTGGCTACATTTGAAATTACTCTGCAGAAAACTCTGCAAACCGTTGACCGTGGGCGAGAACGATTGCGTAGCCAGGCCTATCAAGAACTGGCTCCCGCAGTTGAGGTTGACCAACGCAGTGAGTTCTTTGATGGCGAAACAATTTAAAGTTCTTCATGTCGAATAATTCGGTTCCCGAGTCGGGCTCATTTGTTATCCCGCTAACCAAATTGCAGCGTCGGCCGGGAAATATGTGGGAAACCGATCTTCTACTTGGTCCAGTCTCCGATATGGGAGTGGCCATGGCTCGGGTAACACCGAACAGTCCCATGAGTGCCCATATCCGATTGGAATCAGTCATGGAAGGCGTGCTCGCCAGCGCTGATGTGGACTATTTAGTAGACGCCGAATGTGCTCGGTGCCTAGAACCGATGAATTGGCACGATTCAACGAGCCTTCAGGAACTTTTCCTATATCCCGATACAGATTCACGGGGCCGCGAGATTGTGCCAGATGGCGATCAGGACGGCGGCGACGAAATTACCGTCTATCACGTCCATGACGATGCTATTGATCTCGAGGAAGCGATCCGAGATGCCATCGTCTTGGAATTACCCCTCAAGCCGCTCTGTGATGAAAATTGTAGGGGCCTGTGTCCTACCTGTGGCGAGAAGTTGGGGGCTGAAGACCACCAACATGAAGTAGCTGACCCTCGGTGGTCAGCCCTATCAGGGCTGTTCACGGACTCAGATTCCGGGCCCGAAGGAATCGATTCAGCGTAGGTCCGCGTCCCGAGGAGAGTGAACGTGCGGGGATACCCCCGTTCATGCCCTTCATAGGGGTGGTGGATACTTGTGTGCGCTCTCGCATTGAGGCGCCAAATTTTATATCACCAAGCAATCACCGAAAGAGGATCCCGTGCCAGTCCCGAAGCGAAAGACATCGCGCTCCAATACACGTCATCGTCGCTCACAGTGGAAAGCCACGGCCCCAACACTGGTGACCTGCGCTCGATGCAGTGAAAAGCGCATGGCTCACACGGCATGCCCCACGTGTGGCACGTATGCCAAGCGTCGCGTTCTCGAGGTGTAACAAGCACTTCACCGTGGTTTAGTTAATCGTGTCGCTTGCGTCGCGAGTGAGTTGGTAGTTCGATAACCTGTGTCACATGGCTGACAGAGAATCAATTCCACGATCGATGTTGGAATACCTCTCATCACTGTATGGTGACCTGCCGCCGCTGAGGATGGACAGTCCTCTCACAGCCCTAAATTTCCGTTTGAGCGATGCCGCAGTGATTGTGCACGGTTCCATCGCTTCCAGCAATGGTCCGATAACAGATTACGAGTTCTCCAAGATTCAAACCGTGAGAGATCTGGCAACTGCCCTAGGACATGTAGAACCACGAAACGTGTCTCGGGATAACGGGTCCATATGAGTGAATTCCTCGAAAAATCAGGCGCTGATCTTTTAACACAGCTGGGGTTCACACCCACAACAAATTTTGTCAATCTCATTGAACTCTCTTTGGTACATAGGTCTTATTCCTATGAGCATGGCGAGATTCCGACGAATGAACGCCTTGAGTTCCTTGGCGATTCCGTCTTGGGAGTCGTTGTGACGGATGCTCTCTACCGTAATTACCCAGACTTGCCCGAGGGACAGCTTGCGCGCATGAGGTCATCTGTGGTTAACGCCCTAGCCCTGGCCGACGTTGCTCGGACCCTCGGACTTGGTCCGTTCATTCGCCTTGGAAAAGGCGAAATTACTTCGGGAGGCCACGACAAGGTCTCCATCCTGGCGGACACTCTCGAGGCCGTCATCGGAGCGATATACATCGCGAAAGGCATTGAAATCGCACAAGACTTTATCCAATCAATTTTCTTGCCACTCATCGAAGAGTCATCACATCTCGGGGCAGCTTTGGACTGGAAAACTTCGCTTCAGGAACTCACAGGGATCAACGGCTTGGATCTGCCCGTTTACCGAGTACTGGACTCCGGGCCAGACCATGCCAAGAGTTTTGAGGCCCAGGTGCTCGTGGGCGAAGTTGTGCTGGGCACGGGCAGTGGCAGCTCAAAAAAGATTTCTGAGCAGTTAGCGGCGCAAGAGGCCTATTCAGCATTGATGGATCGCTTTCCTGATGCCAGAACTCCCTGAAGTTGAGGTAGTTCGTCTGGGGCTTAGCCCATTCCTCGCGGGCGCACGAGTAGGCAATGTTCGCGTTTTCCATGAGAGAGCAGTCCGCCGTAATGAAGGCGATTTTTCAGGTGAGTTGAAAGACGTAGAGATACTTCATGTGTCCAGACGTGGCAAATATTTGTGGTTGGTGACGAATGGCGACATGGCTGTGGTGATTCATTTGGGAATGAGCGGCCAACTACGAATGCGTTCGGCACATGATGCTGATTTAGCCCAATTCGCGCAACACCCACATCTGCGTCTTAGATTCACGCTGACAGATTCACAGGGAAAGGCGACCTTTCTAGATTTTCTCGATCAACGAACTTTCGGAGGCATGCATCTTTCCCCACTTGTGAGTGTGGAGGGGGAGAAAATTCCCCAGAGCATTCTTCATATTGCCAGAGATCCTCTCGATCCCCATTTCTCATTTAATCCCTTTGCTCAGAAGCTCCATCGAAAGAAAACGGAGATAAAGAGGGCGCTCTTGGATCAATCACTCATTTCAGGCGTGGGAAATATTTATGCGGATGAAGCATTGTGGCGATCCAGAGTGCATGGCAATTTTAAGGCCGACCAACTGTCTGACGTAGTGGTTGAGCAACTTGTGCATAATGTTAAGGAAGTTATGCATGAGGCCCTTGAGCAAGGTGGCACGAGTTTCGATTCCTTGTATGTCAATGTCAACGGCGAGTCCGGCTATTTTTCGCGCAATCTCAACGTTTATGGGCGTGAGTCTGAACCATGTGACCGATGTGGATTTCCCATTGAGAGGCTTAAATTCATGAATCGGTCAAGCTTTTATTGCCCTTTGTGTCAATCCCTTGAGCAGGGCATTGCATGATTCATTCAGCACCAACTGCGCACTCAGTTTGATCTTGTCGCGCACTGGTCGTGGGCTCACAAGAATGTGATCAGGAACCGCTAGGCTAATGCCTGCTCGAGGAGGTATTTCAAGTAAGTCGCAACCTGGGCAGCGAACGCCAAGATCACATATCAAGATCGCAAATTAGAATCGCGAATTAGGTTCAACGAGGCAGATGGGATGTATGAGTAGCCGTGCATTTGAAGACACTCACCCTTAAGGGGTTCAAGTCATTTGCTTCGGCGACCACGCTGCATTTTGAGCCAGGAGTAACTTGCGTAGTCGGCCCGAATGGCTCCGGTAAGTCAAATGTTGTTGATGCACTCGTGTGGGTTATGGGTGAACAAGGCGCAAAATCTCTCCGTGGTGGAAAAATGGAGGACGTCATATTCTCTGGCACCACAGGTCGGGCTCCCTTGGGCCGAGCAGAAGTTTCCCTGACAATCGATAACTCCGACGGCGCGCTCCCTATTGAATTTTCTGAAGTCACAATCTCGAGAACCCTGTTTCGCAATGGTGGTTCTGAGTACGCCATCAACGGTGAAGCATGTCGCCTGCTCGATGTCCAGGAGTTGCTCAGCGACTCGGGAATTGGGCGGGAGATGCATGTCATCGTCGGTCAAGGCCAGTTGGACACAGTCTTACGCGCAACACCCGAGGATCGCCGCGGCATCATCGAAGAAGCCGCAGGAGTTCTTAAGCATCGCAAACGCAAAGAGAAAGCATTGCGCAAGCTTGATTCCATGGAGGGCAATCTAACCCGACTCAATGACCTCACCGCAGAACTGCGCCGCCAGCTCAAGCCGTTGGGAAGGCAAGCCGAAGTAGCGCGGCGAGCGACTGTGATCCAAAGCGATGTTCGTGACTCACGCTTGCGTTTGATGGCCGATGACCTGGGCCAATTGCGTTTAGCTCTCGCCGCTGAGGTGGCTGATGAAAGCGCCCTTCGGGAACGGCAAGCCGAGGTAGAGGGCAAGATCGCGGGTCTTCGGGAGCGAGAAGCCACGGCAGAATTCGCTGAAGTTGAGCTAGCTCCTGAGCTTGTTCGGACCCAAGAAACCTGGTTTGCGTTGAGTGGATTGCGAGAGCGCTACTTAGGGCTAGTGCAATTAGGTTCGGAGAAGGTTAGAAATCTTGCGCCCGAGCCCGAAGAGGAACAACTTGGACGAGATCCGGAGACAATCGATGCGGAAGCCCGCTCCCTTCGATCGACTGAATTCGAACTTGGTCGGGAAGTCGAATCTCTCAGTGAATCGCTGAGTCATGCGGGAACCTCTCGTGAAGCATCTGAAACAGCTCTGCAGACCGAGGTCAACCGAATTCTGAGGATTGAACAGGAATTAACGGAGCGAGGAAATTCGATTACTCGTCTCAAGGCTCAATGTGAAAACGTTCAATCCAGAATTGACACTCGTGGCGCTGAAATCGAGCGCCTGACTCAGCAAATCAATGATGCCCGCGAGCGTAGCCGTAAAGCACAGGCGGATTTCCAAGCTATTGAGGCTCAGGTCGTTTCGCTCGGAGACGGTGAACAGGGCCTTGACGTTGAACATGATCGCGCCCTCAAATCTCTGGCTACCGCTGATTCGAGGGTGCGTGAACTCGTAGCAGAACAGGCCACTTTGGAACGCGAGAAAGCGTCGTTGACTGCAAGAGTTGACGCATTGGCCATGGGCCTAGAGCGAAAAGATGGATCCGCTGCTTTGGCTGATGCTCCCGGTGTGATGGGGACCATAACTTCCCACCTGCACATTGAACACGGATGTGAAGTTGCAGTCGGAACTGCACTAGGTGAACTTGCTGGCGCAGTCGTGGTGGCAGATATTGATGCGGCGATGAATTCATTGATCTTCCTGAAAACCGAAGATGCAGGTCGCTCCAGCATTGTGGTAGCAACAGGGAATTCGCAATCAACGCAGAACCTCGAACCTGCTCCGGTTGGACGGTGGTTGACGGAATGCGTTCGGGCCGATGAACTGATCGGGAATGCTATTCACTCGTTACTTCGCGACACAATTCTGGTTGACAATGTTGGTGAGTTGCGCGCTGCTGTCGAACTAGCACCGACAATGACCGTTGTGACCCGCGATGGAGACATCCTGCGTTCGGGTGTGGCGACGGGTGGATCTCCTGCCGGACCCGGTCTGATCGAAGTTCAGGTCGCTTTCGATGAAGCGCAAGATGCGCTTGTCCGTATTGAGAGTGCACTGCAACGTAACGCTTTTGAAGTGTCTACTGCCAAATCAACGCAGGAGAGGGCTGCTCAAGAGGTTGAAACTGCGCTGAGCCGCCTCCATGAGTCCGATGCACAATTGGCAGCTGTGGCCGAGAAGTTGGGTCAGTTGGGTCAACAGTCGCGAAGTGCTGCGGCTGAGGCAGACCGATTGGATGCTGCTCGGCTCTCCGCTCAAGAAGCTCTGGCTCGCGATACCCAATCACTTGTTGATTACGTGGAACAGTTGACCAGTGCTGAGAATGAATCTGCCCCTGACATTGGTCAGGATAATCGTGAGGAACTAACTGAGAATCTGGCGCGAGCGCGTGCCGCCGAGGTCGAAGCGCGCTTAGCGGTTCGCACGGCCGAGGAACGAGTCAGGGCCGTGGGGGAGCGGGCTGCAGGACTCGAGCGCGATGCCGAAAATGAACGAGTTGCTAGAGCGGCAGCAATCGAACGACGGGAACGCAGAGCCCAAGCTCTTGTGGTTGCACAAGCCGTGTTGGCTGGCGCCCGCATTGCCCTCGCATACACCGAAGTATCGGTGAATCATGCCCAAAGAATGCGCACGCGAGCTGAGTCACTGAAGAAAGAACGCGACTCAGAGTTGGCCTTTGTGCGTACTGAGGTTCGTGGGCTCGTTGAAATCCTCGAAGGCTTGAAAGACAGTGTTCACCGCGACGAGGTGGCTCGGACAGAGCAGCGCATGCGCATTGAAACTCTTGAGATTAAAGCCTTTGAAGATTTTGGAATTGAACCTGAAGTTTTGGTGACCGAGTACGGACCCGACCAACTCGTGCCACCGAGTTTGATAGCACCAGGCGATGAAATCGATCCTGATGCTCCAGAACCTGAGCCTTACCCATTTGTGCGCGATGAGCAGGAAAAGCGACTCAAGTCCGCTGAAAAGCAGCTAGCGCTCTTGGGCAAAGTGAACCCACTGGCGCTTGAAGAGTATTCAGCGATGGAAGAGCGGCAGCGTTTCTTGACTGAGCAGCTAGATGACCTTCGACGTACCAGAGATGATCTCCTTGACATCGTCAAGGAAGTTGATTCTAGGGTGGAACAGGTATTCACAGAGGCTTATGCCGAAATCCAAAAGGAATTTGAGGGAGTCTTCTCTCGACTATTCCCTGGTGGGGAGGGACGACTAGTCCTGACAGATCCGGACAACATGTTGACCACTGGCGTTGACGTTGAGGCGCGGCCTCCGGGCAAAAAAGTAAAACGCCTTTCGCTGCTCTCGGGCGGGGAACGCTCACTGACGGCAGTTGCATTCCTCGTTGCTCTGTTTAAGGCGAGGCCTTCGCCGTTCTACGTCCTCGACGAAGTTGAAGCAGCCTTGGACGATGTCAACCTTGGCAGGCTCATTGACATCATTGAAGAGTTGCGCTCCACTTCGCAATTGATCGTGATTACTCACCAAAAGCGCACCATGGAGATCGCTGATGCTCTCTACGGTGTTTCTATGCGCGGTGATGGAGTCACACAGGTAATCGGTCAGCGATTGCGTGAATCAGAGGCCGTTGGGGTTTAGGGCAGCAGCAGGATTTTCCAAGCCGAGATAGTTCATAGCCCCGACACAGGTCGAAAGATCGGAATATTGGAAATCTGGGCGAGGGCAATTGCGTCCATTTGGCTGCAGGTGGCCAGTCTCTGAAAATGATCTCTACCCCCAGTGGCAGGATTCGATGCCATGGACACATTAACCATTGGCATTTTGGTTGCCGCTCTTATTCTTATCGGCCTGCTCGTGGTTGGACTCCTTGTATTCAACAGGTCTCGTCATAATTCGACGAATCTGATCACACCTGCCCCAAGAACTGGGCTGGATTACATCCCAGGAGTGGGTGACGATGCCACTGAGCCCAGAGATACCCCGCGAAAGGCCGTTGAATCGATCACCGTTGATTTAGGTGGAACTCCGATCCAAGCATCCGATGCCCTATCAGGTGATCTCGCTGATCTCGGTGCATCCGACCAAGCTATATGGGAAATTGAAGTCCCCGAATCCAGCGTTGGCCGCTTGGGAAGACTGCGCGCACGATTAGCCCGTTCTAATAATGTGTTTGGCAAGGGGCTACTTTCTATTCTGTCCGGAGGATCTCTCGACGATCAGGCCTGGGATGACGTGGAGGCAACGCTGCTCAGCGCGGACTTGGGTGTTGCTGCATCAAGTGAGCTCATCGGGAATCTGAAAATGCGCATTGCAGCGAGTAATGATTCGAGCCCCGAAGCAATGAAAGCCGCGCTGACGCAGGAGTTGACGGCGCTGATTGATCCTTCAATGGATCGGTCCCTGGCCCATAACAAGGGGGATCGACCTGTCGTCATCATGGTCGTTGGGGTCAACGGTACGGGGAAAACCACGACGGTGGGAAAACTTTCCCGAGTCTTGGTCTCCGAAAATAAAACGGTCGTTATGGCAGCTGCGGACACTTTCCGCGCGGCAGCAGCCGACCAACTGCAAACCTGGGGTGACAAGGTTGGTGCGGCTGTTGTTCGCGGGCCAGCAGGTGGTGACCCGGCATCCGTGGCTTTTGAAGCCGTTCAGATCGGTCAAGACAGTGACGTAGACGTGGTGGTGGTGGATACAGCCGGACGCCTTCACACCAAGACGGGTCTCATGGATGAACTTGGCAAGGTTAAGCGTGTAATTGAAAAACAAAGCCCGGTCGATGAAGTTCTCCTCGTGCTGGATGCAACCACCGGACAAAATGGTCTTACCCAGGCCAAAGTGTTCAGCGAAGTTGTCGATGTCACTGGCATCGTGCTAACAAAATTGGACGGTACTGCGAAGGGCGGAATTGTTATCGCAGTTCAACGTGAACTGGGTGTGCCTGTGAAGCTCGTTGGTCTCGGCGAGGGCCCTGATGATTTGGCACCATTTGAGGTCAATGAATTTGTCGCAGCGCTTCTGGCTTAATCCAACGGGCATCAGAGTTCACATGTCAGAGTTAACATGAATGACACAGAACGGGCATTTTCTTCACATTCCTGAAACTCAGAGTGACCGTACTTGAAACGCTCATACGCGATTCTTGCGCCACGACCTCCTCCCGCCGTGGGATGAGGAGTGGATGGCAAGGAGGAAGCGCATGGAGTCGGCTTTAAATACCGGTGACACCGCTTGGATGCTGACAGCTGCAGCGATGGTGTTACTCATGATCCCTGGTCTCGCCTTTTTCTATGGCGGCATGGTTCGGGCAAAATCTGTATTGAACATGCTCATGATGGTTATGGGTGCACTGTTTATCGTTGGCGTTCTCTGGGTGATTTTTGGTTACTCAATGACCTTTGGTACGGATATTGGCGGCCTTGTCGGCGATCCATTCGAGTTCCTCGGTCTTGAATCGTTGATGGCCGACGACCCGGAGGCGACGTTGCCGATCATGGCATTCGTGGCGTTCCAAGGGATGTTTGCCTGCCTAACGGTTGGACTAATCGCGGGTGCGATTCCTGATCGCACCAAGTTCAATGGCTGGCTCATTTTTGGCGCACTCTGGGCAACACTCGTCTACTTCCCGGTAGCTCACTGGGTATGGGCAAGTGGCGGCTGGATCTTTGAAATGGGCGTAATTGACTTTGCGGGTGGAACCGCCGTCCATATCAATGCGGGCGCTGCCGCGTTGGCACTGGCAATTGTTATTGGCAAGCGCACAGGATGGCCAAAGACTCCGATGCGTCCTCACAACTTAACTCTGGTCATGATTGGTGCGGGTCTACTGTGGTTTGGCTGGTTCGGATTCAACGCGGGCTCGGCTCTGGCCGCAAATAATGCCTCGGCTGTTGTGTTCCTGAATACTTTCGCGGCCACCTGCGCGGCTGCAATCGGCTGGCTCATTGTTGAGAAAATGCGAGATGGTCACATGACAACATTGGGTGCTGCATCCGGGATCGTTGCTGGACTTGTGGCAATCACACCGGCTTGTGCAGCCGTCAGTCCTGTGGGCGCGCTCATCGTGGGTGTCTTGGCAGGCGTGATTTGCGCACTTGCCGTGGGCATGAAATACCGGTTTGGAATCGATGATTCACTCGACGTTGTTGGAGTCCACCTTGTCGGTGGTCTAGTCGGAACCCTGCTCATTGGCTTCCTGGCAACAGATTTGGCCCCCAACGGAGTCAACGGCCTTCTTTACGGTGGAGGTCTCGAGCAACTTGGGAAACAAGCCATTGGAGCCTTCTCTGTTTTGGCTTACTCGTTCGTGATCGCAGGTATCCTCGCACTATTGCTACGGGGTGCAGGGGTGCTTCGCGTTAGCAAGGATGATGAAGTGGGCGGAATTGATCTCGCGGCCCACGCTGAATCGGGATATGAACTCGGTGAAGCAGGTGGCGGCGGCAGGTTCGCCGGAGTTGGTCATGGAGCACATCAAGCGAAGGAAGAAGGTTCAGCATGAAACTCATTACCGCGATCGTAAAACCATTCAAGTTGGACGACGTCAAATCCGGGCTTGAGGTGCTTGGCGTCCATGGCCTCACCGTTACTGAAGTATCAGGCTTCGGTCGCCAGCGCGGGCACACCGAGGTGTACCGAGGGGCTGAGTACACCGTGGACATGGTGCCCAAGATACGAATCGAGGTCGTGGTTGATGATTCGTTACTTGACGAGGCATTGGACTCGATAGTGAAGGCCGCAAATACTGGCAAGATTGGCGATGGAAAGGTTTGGGTAACGCCGGTGGAGGAAGTCATCCGCGTGCGCACTGGTGAGCGCGGGCACGATGCCCTCTAGGGGTGAACCATTAGTAAGCAACTAGATGAGCTACGGCTCGATGCGTCTCGGCGCTCAGACCTCACATGGTCTGAGCGCCGTAGGCGTTTTGCCATATCGATTGATGAGTGGCTCGTTGAACTATTTGAGTCGGCGATAGCGGGGGCTCTGGCTGATTCGAGTGAATTTTGTTTAGTGGCTGTAGGGAGCTACGCACGTGGGGAGTTGAGTTTCCACAGTGACTTGGACCTCGTGCTCGTGCATTCCGGCTCAGAAACGGTGGCCAAGGACGTGGCCCAATTGCTGTGGTACCCATTGTGGGATTCAGGCATAGGCCTTGACCACAGTGTGCGAACGATTAAACAAGCGCAGGAGGTGGCAAAGGCCGATGCAAAGGCCTTAACCGGCTTATTAGATGCCCGCTCGATTGCGGGCAACGATGAACTGTGCGCCGAACTTCGAGCAGCAGTTCACTCTGAGTGGAGAGCATCGGCAAAGAAGCTGGTTCCAGAGTTGCGCAACCTGGTTACTGAAAGGCGAAACAATTTGGGGGAGATCTATCAACTGATTGAGCCCGATGTGAAAGAAGCTTATGGAGGCTTGCGCGAGGCGGGTATCATCAAAGCCCTCAGGGCAACGCAATTGGTGGATGTCCCTCATGGTGCGTGGGAAAGCGATTTGGCTTTCCTTCTCGATGTCCGTTGCGCACTGCACACACTCGGTACAAAGGACAAACTGCGACTCCAAGACCAGCAGGCCGTTGCAGAGCTCATGGGTATTCCAACAGCACAGGATCTATTGCGAGAGGTGTATCTGGCGGGAAGGTCTTTGGCCTATGTCAGCGACGTTGCGTGGAATCGAGCGACGCAAGTATTTTTGTCCAAGCCTCAGGAGTCGTTGGTTGGACGTTTAAGGAGTCGCGGTCAGCGCGGATCGGATCGCACACCTTTGGCTCAAGGTGTTGTTGCTGCTGGTGACGAAGTCGCACTCGCTCGCGATACCAGTCTGAAGGATGATCCGGGGCTAATTTTCAGAGTGGCCGCAGCAGCAGCTGAGAATGGATACTCCATTTCACCTGCTCTCTTGGAGTTATATGCAAAGAGTGAAATAGATATTCCAGTCCCCTGGACACGGGAGATCAGAGAGTCCTTTGTGGCCCTTTTAGGTTCAGAACTCTCCATGCTGCAGACCTGGGAAGCATTAGAAAACTACAACATTATTTCTCGATGGATCCCAAAGTGGGAATTCGTACGATCGCTACCGCAATTCAATCCCTTGCACGAATTTACGGTTGACCGACACCTCGTGGAATGTTGCATGCGTGGCCAAGACTTGGTTCGAAGCGTTGACCGTCCTGACTTGCTACTCATGGCCTGCTTGTTCCATGACATTGGCAAAGGTCGCGGTGGTGATCACAGTCTGATTGGTGCTGAGCTCACCCGAGAAATCGCTCCAAATCTGGGATTTGACGCCGATGACACTTCAACACTCGCCACATTGGTGGAGCATCACTTGCTATTGGCGGATATTGCCACCAAGCGTGATCTGGATGATTCCGTTGTCATTGAACAGTTGTGCCAAGCGGTGGGTTCGCTCAGGAATCTGGAGCTACTGCACGCATTGACCATTGCGGACTCCCGAGCCACTGGAGCATCATTGCGTTCAAAGTGGCGCGAAAATTTGATGGGTGATGCACTGCGTCGGGGCCGGGCCTACTTTGGAAAGGTCCCCAAAGTCATCGACCCGTTGGATAGTTCGTGGATGACGTCTGGTTTGTCACCGGAAGAGATTCATCTATCAATAAATTCAGAAAGTGATGGCTTTGCCATTCACTTCACCGCACCCGATCAAAAGGGACTTCTTGCGAGTTTCGCTGGTGTCCTAGCCCTTAATCGACTGCAGGTCAGGGCAGCGCGTGTTGAAAATATCGGTCCGAGGGCCGTGCAAACTTGGTATGTCCGGCCGCTTTTTGGTGAGCCTCCCACTCAGGCGAAGCTCATGACTGACGTGCAGCGAGTGCTCAATGGCACATTCGATGTTTCCGAGCAGTTGGCGAGGAGTCAAAGATCGGACACGCGGCGTGGCCCGCGGATCGCCCCAGAGGTTGAGATCTATGAGGTCTCGGAAACTCAAACTGTTTTAGAGGTTCGAGCCCACGATCGCAAGGGCCTGCTCTTCGATATCACGGCGGTGATAGCGGATCGTGGTCTCATGATTACGGGCTCAAAAATCTCGACACTTGGTGTCGATGCAGTGGACGTATTTTTCCTCCGAGACGGTTCGGGTAGAGCGCCATCTGAGGAGGCACAGCGTGAGTTAGTTCATGAGTTGCGCCTGCGACTCACTGCCTAGGCCCACAGAGAAGTGAACCGAGCGCAGGGTTTGAGGCGTACATACCCATTATTGGTAGAGTCGTGCGAAATGCGATCATCGATCGCGTCATGATTGTGGCTTTGTTCAAGGAGAATAAACGTGTTCGCTTCATTGTCTGATCGCTTGGCAACCACCTTCAAGGGCTTGCGTGGCAAAGGGCGTCTGAGCGAATCCGACATCGATGCCACAGTTGCCGAAATTCGCACTGCGCTCCTCGAAGCTGACGTTGCGCTGCCCGTGGTGCGCACCTTTTGTGCGGATGTAAAAAAGCGAGCACTTTCAGCAGAGGTTTCAGGTGCGCTCAATCCAGCTCAGCAGATTGTCAAAATTGTTCACGAGGAACTGATCGCAATCTTGGGTGGGACAACGCGACCCCTAGTCTTTGCCAAATCTGGCCCAACGGTCATATTGTTAACGGGGCTTCAGGGTGCGGGAAAGACAACCCTCGCGGGCAAGTTGGCCAAGTACCTTGTTTCCCAGGGACACACGCCTGTTCTTGTAGCGGCAGATCTTCAGCGCCCAAATGCTGTCGATCAACTCAAGGTTGTTGGTGAACAAGCAGGTGTTCCAACGTTTGCTCCAGAACCCGGTAATGGAGTTGGAGATCCTGTCGAAGTAGCTCGTGCAGGAAAGCAATTTGCCGTGGACAAGTTGCATGATGTTGTCATAGTTGACTCGGCAGGTCGTCTTGCGATTGATCAGGAACTCATGGGGCAACTTTCGCGAGTGAGAGATGCAGTTGCGCCTGACAATGTTTTGTTCGTGGTTGATGCCATGATCGGACAAGATGCAGTCATCACTGCATCCGAGTTTGAAAAACAGGTGGGCTTTGACGGTGTTGTCCTAACCAAGCTTGACGGCGATGCTCGAGGCGGTGCCGCTCTATCCATTGTTTCGGTTGTGGAACGGCCCATCATGTTCGGTTCGACAGGTGAGAAGCTCGACGACTTCGAGGTATTCCATCCCGACCGCATGGCATCGCGCATCCTTGATATGGGTGACCTCATGTCTCTCATTGAGCAAGCCGAACGGGCATTCGACGCCGAGCAGACCGATCGATTCACCAAGAAGATGTCCCAAGGCGAGGACTTCACCCTGGATGATTTTCTTGAGCAGATGCAGGCTGTCAAGAAAATGGGTTCCATTGGCAAATTAATGGGAATGTTGCCAGGCATGGGGGACATGAAAGCGCAACTTGATCAAGTCGATGAACGTGAGCTCGATCGAGTCGCCGCAATAATTCAATCGATGACTCCGGCTGAGAGAGCAGAACCGAAAATTTTGAATGGCTCGCGACGGGCGAGGATCGCTGCGGGCTCGGGAACCAAGGTCAACGACGTCAACAATCTTGTCGAGCGATTTACCCAGGCTCAAAAAATGATGAGACAGATGGGTAAAGGTGGCATGCCGGGCATGGGTGGCATGCCGGGCATGCCAGGAATGGGCGGCATGGGCGGTGGAAAAAAGTCCAAGGGCAAGCAGCAGAAGTCGGTCAAACCGGCCAAGGGGCAAAAGGGGCGCAGCGGAAATCCGGCAAAGCGCGCGCTGGGTCAGGCTGGTGGTAGCACGGGAGAGCCAGGACAAGAGCCAGACCTTGGCAGTTTGCCACCTGAACTGCGCAAATTACTTCAGTAGGACATCTTGCCTTGCGGTCACCCCACGCACGGGTGAAATTCGAGTCGGGTAGCATTACGACGCTCTTGTGAGCAACGAGGACCCTCTCAACCTGGTAGCCCACAACCCGCAAGAAATTTCAACAGGCGTGCCCCCACGTGTTTGTTGCATTTTCACCCATAAACACAAGGAGATAAGCCCACCGTGGCCGTAAAAATCAAGCTCAAGCGCGTTGGAAAGATCCACGCCCCGCAGTACCGCATTGTTGTTGCTGACTCGCGCACCGCCCGTAACGGTCGTGCTATCGAGGAAATTGGCATCTACCAGCCAGTTCAGAATCCAAGTCTTATTCAGGTCAAGTCCGATCGCGCTCAGTACTGGCTCGGCGTAGGCGCTCAGCCCACTGAAGCAGTTATGGCGATTCTCAAGGTGACAGGCGATTGGCAGAAATTTAAGGGCCTCCCTGGTGCTGAAGGAACCCTTCAGGTTGCCGAGCCCAAGCCCAACAAGGTCCTGGCTTACGAAGCTGCGGTCACCGAGGCAGCCAATGAGCCTAAGAAGCCCAAGGTAAAGAAGCTTGCTGTTGATACCGAAGCTGCCGCCGCCGATGTTGCTAAGGCTGCCGAGGCAGTTGTGGACAAGACTGCAGACGTCGTTGAAGACGTTGTGGACAAGGTCGCTGACGTTGTTGAAGACGTCGTTGACAAGGTGGAAGAAGCTGTTGAAGCCGTGGCTCATGCAGTGGCAGATGCTGCCGAAGCTGTCGAACACAAGGTGGAAGAAGTCTTGCACAAGGGCGACTCTGAGGAATCGGAAGCGACTTCCTAATGTTAGAAGACGCATTAGCTCACTTAGTGCGCGGAATCGTTGACAACCCCGATGACGTCAGTGTCAGCATGCGCTCAGACAGGCGTGGCAAGGCACTCGACGTGCGGGTGAATCCTCAGGACATGGGTCGAGTCATTGGTCGTTCCGGTCGCACGGCTACAGCTCTGCGCACGGTTATCACGGCTCTTAATGATGGCCGCGGAGTGCGCATCGATTTCCTTGACGTAGCCGAGCGCTAATCACCGTGCGGGTTGTTGTCGGTCGGATTGGCAAACCACACGGAATTCGCGGTGAAGTCACCGTTGAACCACGTACCGATGAACCGGATGTGCGCTTTGTAGCTGGCGCTGAATTAATGCGTCACAATGGTGGTCTACTGCTGATCGAATTGGCGCATTGGCATTCGGGTCGATTACTGGTGAAGTTCTTAGGATGCGATACCCGCAATGACGCCGAGGAGCTTCGGGGAACTCTGCTTGAAGTAGAACGCGATCCAGAGGAACTGCCACAAGGCGATGATGAGTTTTATGACTCGCAACTTATCGGGTGCAAGGCCGTCACCTTAGATGGAGATCCAATTGGCGAGGTAAAGGATGTTTTGCATTTACCGTTACAAGATGTCCTTGTGGTGGTTGCAGGTGATGAGGAATATCTCATCCCATTCGTCTCCGAAATCGTGCCTGAAGTTGACCTCGAGACGGGCCTGGTGAAGGTTAATCCACCTCCTGGCTTGCTATCAGAATTGGCCGATGAATGATCATCGACATCGTCTCCATCTTTCCGGAGTATTTGGAGCCGCTGTCTCTGTCCCTTGTTGGCAAGGCCCAAGAGACCGGAAAGTTAACTGTTCGAGTTCATGACCTCCGTGATTGGTCGGCGGCGCCGCACCACAGGGTTGATGACACCCCCTATGGCGGCGGGCCGGGCATGGTGATGGATGCACCGACGTGGGGTAGGGCCCTCGATGAGATCGCCCAGTCCTGCGACTCAAAGCCGTTGTTGGTCATCCCAACTCCGTCGGGAAAAGTATTCGATCAGCCTACGGCCCGTTCATGGGTTGGGAATCAATCAATTGTGATTGCTTGCGCTCGCTACGAAGGAATCGATTCTCGCGTGTCCCAGCATTATCAAACTCGCTCTGACTGGGCGGGCGTCCAAGAGGTGAGCATTGGCAATTACGTCTTGGCGGGTGGAGAAGCGGCCGCACTTGTCATGGTGGAAACAGTTGCTCGGCTTATTCCTGGGGTCCTGGGTAATCCGGAGAGCGCGCCAGATGACACCTTCTCGCGTGCTGATGGTCTACTCGAAGGCTCCGTCTACACCAAGCCACCGACCTGGCGTGATCTTGAGGTCCCTCCTGTTCTGCTCAGCGGAAATCATCAGGCAATAGATCAATGGCGAGCGGCATCTGCTGAAGAGAAAACACGGAATCTCAGGCCCGATCTGCTGCCGTGAGCGTGGTTGTGGCAGACTACGCAGGCTCGGTAATCGGAGATCTGCCATAGGGGACCCGAAACTGCCAGAGCGAACAGTGCGAGCGGTGCGAACCGCTCGTCACGCTGAAAACAACCCATAACCGTGGGCGACCTATGGCGCTTGCAGGAAGAAGTAATAATGAAGAAGCTCGACGCAGTAGATCAAAGTTCATTCCGCACCGACATTCCTGCCTTTCGCGCCGGGGACAATTTAAAGGTCTACGTCAAGGTCGTTGAAGGCAACAAGACCCGTGTCCAGATGTTCCAAGGTGTCGTTATCGGGCGTCACGGCTCGGGAATCGGCGAGACCTTTACAGTCCGCAAAGTGTCCTACGGAGTTGGCGTCGAGCGTAAATTTCCGCTGCACACCCCGATCATTGAGAAAATAGAAGTTGCAAGTCGCGGAGATGTTCGCCGCGCGAAGCTCTACTACCTCAGGGATCTGCGTGGCAAGAAGGCGAAGATTCGCGAGTTGCGCGAAACTCCAAAGTCTGACAGCTAAGACTCTTTTCTGCTCTGTTGCAGAGTTGGTGCTCGAGCCATGAAATTTGTTCTATGGCTCGGTATTGTGATCGCTGGCCTGTGGTTGGTAACGCAATTTGTGGTTCAACCATTCTCCATTCCTAGTGACTCAATGGAGCCGGGCTTGGAAATCGGTGATCGAATCGCAGTGAACAAAATGGCTTATCTCTTTGCGCCCATTGAAAGAGGAGACATAGTTGTCTTTAACGGCCAAGACTCGTTTTCCTCAGGTGATAAGGACTATGTCAAACGGGTCATAGGTATCGGCGGCGATCGTGTCGTTTGCTGCGATGAAGCAGGTCGCATAACTGTCAACGGTGAATCTGTGAACGAGGGTGCGTATCTCGATTCGACTATGGAACCCAGCGGTGTGACCTTCGATGTTGAAGTTCCTCAAGGAAAGTTGTGGCTGATGGGGGACAATCGAGCAAATTCGGCTGACTCACGCTCCCACCTCGGGGATCCCGGCGGTGGATTCGTCTCGCAGTCTAAGGTTGAGGGCAAGGCGATGGCTGTTATTTGGCCACCGCAACGAATTAAGGTTCTCGATTGACTGACTTGGTTTGTGTGTTGAAAATCTATTTATACGAGAGTGAGTAGTTAGTGGCCATCCCTGCCCGCGAGGCTCCTGAGAATTCTTCAAACGTGGAATCTTCATCAGCAGCTACCAAGAAGCGCGGCAACTCATTCCTGCGCAGCGTCCTCGAGTTTGTCATCATCATTGTTATCGCTCTCGGAATCGCTACCTTCATGAGAGCTTTCCTCATCCAACCCTTTTATGTCCCTAGCGGCTCTATGGAACAAACCCTCCAAATCAACGACCGCGTCGTTGCCTCAAAAATCACGACAAGCATTTCAGGCGTGAACCGTGGAGAGATCATGGTGTTTAAAGATCCAGGCGGGTGGCTTCCAGAGTTCGACAACTCAAAGGAGGGGCTGAGTGGCGCTCTCTCCCAGGCCTTAACCTTCATTGGCTTGCTCCCCAGTGACTCCGGGGACGACCTGGTCAAGCGCGTCATCGGTATTGAAGGTGATCGCGTTGCCTGCTGCAATGAGGCAGGTCAGATTGTTCTGAATGGTGTGGGGCTTGATGAGTCCGCATATATCAACGGGCCAACTGACCAGGTTCTCTTTGATGTCACGGTACCCAAAGGCGGCATGTTCATGATGGGCGATAACCGCGGGAATTCCGCAGACAGTCGATTCCACTTGGACCAAAATGATGGTGCTGTCCCGACGAACAACGCGGTCGGCAGAGTGGTTCTAGTTGTTTGGCCTTTCGACAGATTAAGCACCGAGCCAATCCCTGAGATATTTGGCAACCCTGCAATCGCTGCGGGCAACGCTTACGGCAAGTAGTTGGGTGTCGATCAAGCGGTGAGTTGCTTGTGAACTCTCCAAGTCTTGAGCCCGATTTGCAATTTGAGTCAACGCTGTTGGCTCGTGACGTCAACTATCTCGCTTGTCTCGATGAGGTAGGTCGGGGTGCCTTAGCCGGACCCGTTGCCCTCGGGGCGGTGTTAATTTCTCGCGATGTTGGCCAGATTCCTGCAGGATTGCGTGACAGCAAACTTCTCACGGCAAAATCCCGCAATGATCTGTTGCCTAAAATCCGGAGCTGGGTCTTGTGCCAGGCAGTGGGCTTTGCTTCAGCCGCAGAAATCGATGACCTTGGAATTATCGGAGCGATGCGCGTGGCTGGAGTGCGGGCCCTTGAGCAATTGTGCGCCCTCCCTGACCTGATTCTGTTGGATGGAAATCATGATTATTTGTCATCAGGTGGGGTGAAACGCGAAGCAACGCTTTTCGATGTTCCTGATACAAAAGGGATACCTCCTGTTGTAACCAAAATTAAAGCCGACATGACGTGCGCTGGAGTGGCTGCCGCAAGTGTTGTGGCTAAATGTGCACGCGATGCGCTGATGATCGAACTCGCCTCCAAGCTCCCGGGATATTCATTTGAAAAGAACAAGGGGTATTCATCACCTGACCACATTCAGGGACTGCGTGCCCATGGACTGAGCGAAGTGCACCGTCACTCGTGGAAGATGCCCGTTTAATCAGGCGCGTGGATATCCACAGTCATTGGATTGGGGGTTTTGTTCCCCGTTACGTTCCATCATTCTGAGTGCATGAAACCAAAGGATGCATTGGGCAAATATGGTGAAGAATTAGCGGCTCGCCATTTGATGGTGAAAGGTTTTGTAATTCTTGAAAGAAACTGGCGGTGCGATCTGGGCGAGATCGATCTCGTGGCTCGGGAGGCATCCGATCTGGTCGTCTGTGAAGTAAAGACTCGAAGGTCAGATGCTTTTGGTACACCCGTGGAAGCCGTTAGCGCCCGAAAGGTACGCCGCATGCGCACATTGGCCCTGAGATGGCTGGATGAAAGAAACGTGAATCCGCGCGATATTCGCTTTGACGTGGTGGGAATTGTCCAGCCACTTGTTGGACCTCCGCAAATCACGCATTTGCGGGGGGTGTGAGGTGACCCTCGCCCGTTCTTTTGGAGCCGTCATTTCAGGTGTTGCGGGTCAAATTGTCACGGTGGAAGTTGATCACTCGAGAGGTCTCCCCGGCGTTGGCATGGTTGGACTGCCTGACTTGTCGGTCAGCGAAGCACGACACAGGGTGAGAACCGCGCTCTTAAATCAAGGACTTACCTGGCCGCGCGGACGGGTGACAATAAGTCTCTCGCCGGCTGAGGTGCGCAAACAGGGTGCGGGTCTCGATTTGGCAATTGCGGCAGGAGTTCTTGGCGCGACCGCGCAGTTGAGCGAAAGGGCGCTGAGAGAAACGGTCTTTGTCGGAGAGCTAGGCCTTGATGGGAGCATCCGAAAAACTTCGGCTGCATTACCTTGCACCGTGGCAGCATCCAAGGAGGGTTTTGCCAGGGTTGTTGTGCCATTTTCTGATATCGCCCAATGCTTGATGGTCCCCGGTATTGAGGTGGTTTCCTATACCAGCATCACCCACCTGATTGCCGGGCTGGATTCAGGGGAGTCGCCACTTGCACCGCCAGCGCGAGCAAGCGCTAATAGAGCACCCTTCCCGGATCTGAGTGATTTCCTTGGGCACTCGGAGGCGAGAGCGGCTTTGGAGATCGCAGCTGTGGGCGGGCACAACATTCTTATGGTCGGAGCCCCTGGAGTTGGCAAAACTCTGTTGGCAGAGCGCTTACCAGGCATTCTGCCGAGGCTGACACCCGAACAATCTCTTGAAGTTACGTCCATCCACTCCGTTGCAGGTGCCTTTTCAGGTACAACTTTTGATTCCCCGCCACTTGACCACCCACCATTTATTGCCCCGCATCACTCATCGAGCCTGGCGGCACTTGTGGGCAGCGTCAGTGGGAGTCGGGTGCAGCCTGGCGCGCTCACGCTGGCTCATAGGGGTGTTCTTTTCCTCGATGAAGCCCCCGAATTTCCCAGGAATGCGATGGAATCATTGCGGCAACCCCTCGAGTCGGGAGTTCTGAGATTGAGCCGATCGACATGGAGTGGTGCGCTGCCCGCTGACTTTCAGCTGGTCATGGCGATGAACCCGTGTCCGTGCGGACACGCACTACCGGGCTCGGGCTCTCGCTGTGATTGTTCATCCTTGGCCAAGCGCAACTACGCGCAGCGCATCTCGGGGCCTCTCAGGGATCGAATCGACATCACGCTGGCCATGCCTGTTATCAAGTCCAAAGCGATAGGAGACTCCACCTCGGTTACGGCCGCACGAGTCAACGAGGCGCGCGAACGAGCCAGGCACCGTTTTCGAGATAATGAGTGGGAAGTCAATGCCCGAATTCCACCACACGCACTGCAGAAAACTTTTACACCTGCATTGCCCGCACAGGAACTTCTCGATCAGTTCCAGCGGAAGTTAGGCGGGTTGCGCGGAGCGCATCGCGCCTTGCGAGTGGCTTGGAGCATCGCTGACCTAGCGGGTAGGTCTCGACCAGACAGGGACGACATGGCGTGGGCACTGCACCTGCGCGCATCAGATTGGTCCAAAGCAGCGTGAATCAAATCGTGTCGGATGCTTACTTGACTCTCGCTCACTGGTGTGAACCCGCGGATCCGGGCATCGTCGCTGCCCTGGAACGGTGGGAACCACCAACTGTTGTAGAGCGCATTAAAAATGGGAAAATTGAGAGAAATATCCGGCCGGAAACCGCGAAAAAAATTGCACAGTTCTCACTTCAACGCGAACGCGACTATGCACACTCCATTGGAGCTTCGATTGTCACACGTGGCGAATCAGGGTGGCCAACACAACTGGAGGATCTCAAGGGACAAGAACCCTTTGCGCTGTGGTCATTGGGCAATGCTGACTTCCGGCTCATGGCTGCACGGTCCATCGCCATCGTGGGGACTCGAAACTGCACGCCGTACGGGCGTCAGATTGCACGGGACTGGGCTGCAGAATTCGGTCAAGCGGGTGTAACAGTTGTTTCAGGGGGAGCCCTTGGAATTGACGTCGCCGCCCATCAAGGTGCATTAGACGTTGAAGCCCCAACAATTTGCGTGCTTGCGGGCGGTGTCCAATCTCGCTATCCCAAGGCCAATGAGTCCATTTTCGGGCAGATCCTTGATTCCGGGGTGCTCATTAGTGAGTCACCTCCTCGTGAGTCGCCTCGACGCCAACGTTTCATAACGCGAAATCGCATCATCGCTGCATTAAGCAAGGCCACAGTGATCGTGGAAGCCGCGGAGCGAAGTGGTACGGAATCCACTGCGAATCGTGCGCATGAAATGAATCGCTTGGTGTTTGGTGTACCTGGTTCAGTGCATTCATCCGCATCAATGGGCGTACATGAGCTGATCCGGCAACGGACTGCATCAATCGTCCAATCTCCCGACGATGTACTCGACTTAATCGATGTGCGAAAGCGAGATGATGAGCAGCTAGCGGGGAAAACAAAAAGTACTTCGGTTCCTGAGAGTTTTGACTGGCGTTCGCTGAAACAGCGTGAATTGGATGTGTGGGAATCCATGCCCATTCGCGGGGCACTGCTTGTTGCAGATCTTGTTGATAGTTCAGGACGAAGCATGTCAGCCGTCCTTGGGGCACTCGCGGAACTGGAATTGATGGGACTTGTTGCACGGGACGGATTATTCTGGAAACGCCTCTAAGGAACGGAGGAATTCTGGTGCCAATCTGGGCTAAATATTGCGCGGCTCCTTCCAATTCGCCCATGGGACCGACACGATAGGAACATGCGGGAATTTTCGCCAACCATCGAAAACGAGATCTCAGGATTCCGTGCCTATATTCGCGATGAAAAGAAACGTAGCGAACACACGGTTGCCGCATATGAATCTGACGTACGGAGCATTTTTGCTTTCAATGAAGATGCAGCGACCGTCAAAGATTTAACTTTGATGAGCCTGCGGGCTTGGTTGGCTGACCTGAATTACAAAGGGCAGGCTAAGGCAAGCATCGCACGCAAGGCCGCCGCTGCGCGTTCATTTACTGCGTGGGCAAAACGTCGGGGAATTATTGAATTTGATCCAGGTGTTCGCCTCGTGAGTCCAAGTGTGTCTAAAACCTTGCCGCAGATTATGAGTATGGAGCAGGCCGAGAGAGTGGTGACTCATCGGTCTGAGGATTCTAGTCCCGCGCATGTTCGCGATTTGGCCATACTTGAATTGCTCTACGCAACGGGAATAAGAGTGGCAGAACTGTGCGGGGCTGATGTCGATGATCTCGACCGCCAGCGCAATGTGCTTCGCGTGATGGGCAAAGGGCAAAAGGAACGCATGGTGCCATTTGGTTTACCTGCAGCGAAAGCTTTAACAAATTGGCTAGATGTGAGAAACAAACTGGCGCGAAATTCAACCGCCCTATTCGTGGGAACGCGCGGTTCGCGAATCGACAGCAGGATGGTTCGATCCATTGTTAACCGCGCTACTCGTGAGGTCACGGGGCAAAGCATGTCCCCGCATGCCTTGCGACACACTGCCGCAACACATGTGCTTGAAGGTGGAGCCGACATGCGGGTCGTTCAAGAACTGCTCGGGCATGCATCCATGGCAACAACTCAACGGTACACACACGTCAGTGTGGAGCGTCTGCGAAAAACTTTTGAACTTGCCCACCCACGTGCAGCCTCGGATTCTGAGGGCTCATAAATCTTTTTGACTGAACATTTTCGGAACCCTGATCTTTTGTTGGCAAAAGCACAGAAGCCCTTCTCCAGAGCATTTCAGGGTTCATGTAATTCGAAACGCCATATTTGAGACCAACGTGTAGGCAGATATCGGCACAATGACTTGATTGAGTGCCCGGTGACGTTTTCCCGATCAGTTGGCCTGCACCGACCTTGTCACCGATTGTGAGTGAAGACTTGACGGGTTCATAGGTAGTCCTTATTTCTGAAGCACTGATTCGGGGGTGAATGCCGTGTGAGATGGAGATCACTGGCTTGCCCGCGATGAGGCCCGCGAATGCAACCACCCCTTGACCAATCGCATAAACAGGAGTCCCTGTCGGGGCCAAGAAGTCAATCCCACGATGGCCACTGGCAAATTGCGTCACAGGGGGATCAAACGGCCTCAAGAGGATTGGCGCGCCATGGAGTGGGGGTGCCCAATTGACCCTGGACTGGGGGAGAACCTGTTGCTCAAGGGCTGGCGAGGGCTTCATGGTGACGGGGTGTCCCGTGGAACAGAATGCCCCCACACTCATCACGATGACAGCCGTGAGTACCGTGGAAATTTGAGTTGGCTTTCTAAGCCTTCTGGGCCAATGTTTACGTGTCATGGTTCATGGTGAATGCCTGAGGGGGTGCAGGGGATCCCAAGCCGAAATCTGTGAGGAATGGGGTGAGGCCGACCTGATCTGTGGATACCCCTAGACTCAGCCTCGCATCATCAGTTTCATAGCTCCACAAATACGCGTGGCTTAATCCGGTAGTCCGGCCGGCTCCATACGGTCTGCACTGCTCCTGAAAAGGGGCACGGCAGGAAATGGAACCGAAGTCACCAGGAGGAACACCAACCGGTGTTACCTAACAACCGTAAGCGGCCACTGGTCGCTGAATTGGGCTGCACGCCCGCAAGGAGTACGTCATGGCAGTCGTAACAATGCGACAAATGCTGGACAGCGGTGTTCACTTCGGACACCAAACCCGGCGCTGGAATCCCAAGATGAAGCGTTTCATTTTCACCGAACGCAATGGCATCTACATCATCGATCTACAGCAGTCACTGTCATACATTGACCGCGCCTATGAATTTGTCAAGGAAACCGTGGCACATGGTGGCAGCATCATGTTTGTTGGTACCAAGAAGCAAGCTCAAGAGGCAATCGCAGAGCAGGCGACGCGAGTTGGAATGCCTTATGTCAACCACCGCTGGTTGGGCGGCATGCTCACGAACTTCAACACCGTGCACAAGCGCCTACAGCGCCTCAAAGAACTCGAAGTCATCGATTTCGATGACGTGTCGGGCTCTAATCTGACCAAAAAGGAACTGCTTGTTCTTCGTCGTGAAAAGGAAAAGTTGGAGCGAACCCTTGGTGGTATCCGCGATATGGCAAAAATCCCAAGTCTGGTGTGGGTCGTTGACACCAACAAGGAGCACATTGCCGTCCAGGAAGCCCACAAGCTCAACATTCCAGTAATCGCTATGTTGGATACCAACTGCGATCCCGATGTCGTTGACTTCCCAATTCCTGGCAATGACGACGCAATCCGCGCCGTAGCACTGCTCACCCGCGTTATCGCGGATGCAGTCGCTGAAGGCCTTATTGCTCGCTCGGGTGGATCTGCAGTCGAAGAGGTCGAGCCTCTCGCAGAATGGGAGCGCGAACTGCTTGCAGGGAGTGAGACTCCCGACGCTGTTGTGACCGAAACGATCGTCGCTGAAACGCCCGCAACTGAGGCTTAGTCCACTTGATGAGAGTCCCGACCGCGCGCACTCGGCTTGTCGCATGCCTGTCGGTCGGGGCTTTCACTCGGCTGAATTAATTACGAAAAGGAAGTAGATTCATAATGTCCACGATTAGTGCCGCTGATGTCAAACGACTGCGGGAAGCAACATCTGCCGGAATGATGGAGTGTAAGAAGGCACTCGAAGAAGCCGGTGGCGATTTTGACAAGGCTGTTGAGGCACTGCGTATTTCCGGTGCAGCCAAGGCCGCAAAGCGCGGTGCGGAGCGCACGACTTCAAATGGAATTGTGTCCAATGAAGGCAATGCATTGGTAGAGCTCCTATGTGAAACCGACTTTGTGGCTAAGAGCGAAGATTTTCAGGCTCTTGCGAATTCGATTGCACAGGCCGCTCATTCAAGCCAGGTAGCGTCTGCTGAAGCTCTTTCAGCAGTTGAACTCAGTTCGGGAACTACTGTCGCCAATGCAATCGCGGAACTAGCTGGAGTTATAGGTGAGAAGGTCGAACTTGGTCGCGTGGCAGTCCTTGAGCAGCCGGTTGCTTTGTATATGCACAAGCGCGCGTCAGACCTGCCTCCCCAGGTGGGTGTCATCGTTGCCTACTCCGGTGATGAAGAAGCAGCACGTGGCATTGCAATGCAAATTGCCGCCATGCGACCTCAATTCCTCACTCGTGAAGAAGTTCCCGCAGAAACGGTTGAGAGCGAGAAGCGAATCGCGGAAGAGACCGCAAAGGAAGAAGGCAAGCCCGAACAGGCAATGCCCAAAATCATCGAGGGACGTGTCAACTCTTATTACAAGGATGTTGTCCTTCTCGAGCAACCCAGCGTGATCGATAACAAGAAGACGGTTGCCCAAATCCTTGCGGACTCAAACACGACCGTGACCGCTTTCGCCCGGTTCGAGCCAGGACAGTAGATAGCACGCTAGAAACCACACCGGAAAGGGGCATGATCATCGCCGTGGATGAATCTCAAGGTTCAGTTCAACCAACTCTTTACGGAACAATTGACTTGTGGCCCGGTGTGCCAGAAGGTGGCTGGAAGCGTGTGCTGCTCAAACTAAGTGGTGAAGCATTTGCGGGTGAAGGAACTCTCGGTGTCGATCCTGACGTCGTTAGTTCCATCGCCCTGCAAATCAAAGGTGTGGTGGATTCGGGTACCGAAGTTGCCGTGGTCATTGGCGGCGGCAATTATTTTCGTGGTGCTGAACTTTCCGAGCGTGGAATGGAACGTGCCCGTGCCGACTACATGGGGATGCTTGGCACGGTTATGAACTGCCTCGCGCTCCAAGACTTCTGTGAGAAAGCGGGCATTGACACGCGAGTTCAGACCGCAATTGCCATGGGACAGGTGGCTGAACCTTATGTCCCGCGGCGGGCAATGCGCCACCTCGAAAAGGGAAGAGTAGTCATTTTCGGTGCAGGCCTCGGGCAGCCTTATTTTTCCACCGACACGACCGCGGCCCAGCGTGCACTCGAAATCGGTGCCGAAGTTGTCCTCATGGCCAAGGGTGTGGATGGCGTCTATGACGATGACCCTCGCCAGAACCCTGAGGCAACCAAATATGACCGTCTAACTCCCTCTGAAGTTTTGGCTCAAGGTCTCAAAGTTGCCGACGCCACAGCTATTAGTTTGTGTCAGGACAATGATCTACCCATTGTGGTCTTCAACCTCTTGGTCAAGGGAAATATCGCGCGTGCCGTGCGTGGCGAGAGTATTGGAACACTCGTTCGCTCCTAAGGTGGAGTGCGCGATGCTAATAGGGAATGACAAAGGATAGGACCCAATATGTCTGAAGAAATCGATGTAATCCTCATAGAAGCCGGCGAGAAAATGGAGAAGGCCATCGCCGTAGCTCGTGAAGATTTCTCCACAATTCGCACGGGGCGTGCAACGCCATCGATGTTCAACAAGATTTCCGTTGACTACTACGGAACCGCAACGCCTGTGAATCAATTGGCTTCATTCCAAACCCCTGAAGCGCGAATGATCCTCATTACGCCCTACGACAAGGGTGCGGCTGCAGGAATTGAAAAGGCTCTGCGCGACAGTGACTTGGGCATCAACCCAACGACCGATGGAAATGTGATCAGAGTCGTTCTACCGCAACTGACCGAAGAGCGTCGCAAGGAGTACATCAAGTTGGCCAGGACAAAGGGCGAAGAGGCAAAGGTTTCTGTGCGCAATATCCGTCGTCATGCCAAAGAAACTCTTGACAAGATGCAAAAAGACGGCGAAGCGGGCGAGGACGACATTCGCCGTGCAGAAAAGTCACTTGATGAGATTACACACAAGAATACTGAGCACATCGATGAAATCCTGAAGACCAAAGAAGCAGAGTTGCTCGAGGTCTAATTCATGTCACCCGGTGCGAATGCGGCAAAAGCGGGGAGAAATCTGCCCGCTGCCGTGGCATCGGGCGTTGCCCTTGCGGCGATAGTTATTTTCTCTTTGGCAACATGGAAATGGATCTTTGGAATTGTTGCAATCATTGCACTGGTAATCGCAGTGCATGAATTTGTCATGGTTTTAAAGACGCGGAATATATACGTTGCGCGAACGCCCGTTTACCTGGCTGCGGTGGTGATCCCCGCTGTTGCTTATTTGTGGGGTTTTGAAGCACAGTTGGTAGCAACGGGCTTTTTCGTTCTTGTCGTCATGATGTGGCGAATAAGGCGAGGCACAGAAGGTTTTTTCGCTGATATCAGCGCCTCTGTTCTCTTAATCGCCTATTTACCATTCATGGCTGCGTTCCTCATGCTGACGCTGGCAGCCGAAAACGGATCCTGGCGAGTGGTCGTCTTCATCCTATTGACCGTGGCGAACGATATCGGCGGATATGCGTTCGGTGTTTTCTTTGGCAAACACCCAATGGCACCGCATATCAGTCCCAAGAAGTCATGGGAAGGTTTTGCTGGTTCGATAATCTTGCAGTCGATCGTTGGCATCTTGGCATTTATTTTTATTTTCGATGCACCATGGTGGCAGGGACTGGTGGCAGGGCTCATCCTGACGGTTACCGCTACGGGCGGTGACTTCGTGGAAAGCGCAATCAAGCGCGATCTCGGAGTTAAGGACATGGGGTCAATTGTTCCGGGGCACGGAGGCATGATGGATCGGTTGGATTCACTCGTGCCGAATGCTTTTGCGTCATGGGCCGTATTCACGGTGTTCCTCGGTTCAGGCATTGCCGTTTCAGCGATGGGGATGTAATGCCGCAGCCAGGTGAGTTGGTTTTTGAGTCGCCTAAACGGGGCAAGCCACCAATACATTTTCTCGACTTGACTGCGGCCGAGCGAAAGAAAGCGGTCAGCGAATTGGGTCTTCCGGGATTCAGGGCGGACCAAGTGTCAAAACATGTATTCGAGCATTTAGACAAAAGGCCTGAGGATTGGTCCGACGTTCCATTGGACGCTCGAACCGCAATCACTCAGGCGCTTATGCCGGAACTACTCGAACCAGTTCGAACGATTGAATGTGACGATGGGGAGACCGTCAAAACATTGTGGCGGCTACACGACTCTTCGCTGGTAGAGAGCGTGCTGATGCGCTACCCCAATCGGGTGACAATGTGCATCTCCTCCCAGGCTGGGTGCGGAATGAACTGTCCATTCTGTGCTACCGGTCAGGCCGGCTTGACTCGAAATTTGTCGACAGCGGAGATCTTTGGGCAAGTATTGGCTGGGGCACAAGCTCTAGCGCGCGACGAAATCGCTGGTGGTCCTGGGCGGGTGTCGAATGTTGTGTTCATGGGCATGGGAGAGCCTTTGGCAAATTACAACGCGGTAATGGGTGCCATCCATCGCATTATTGACCCGTCCCCTGAAGGACTCGGCATTAGTGCAAGGGGAGTGACGGTTTCCACTGTCGGGTTGGTGCCTCGTATCAAGCAGCTTGCAACTGAGGGGCTGCCCGTAACCCTCGCGCTGTCGTTGCATGCCCCCGATAACGAATTGCGCGACACACTAGTCCCCATCAATACCCGATGGTCTGTTGAGGAAGTCCTTGATGCACTCTGGGAATACGCGGATGTGAGCAAGCGGCGGGTAAGTATCGAGTATGCACTAATCAAAGACATCAACGACCAGCCGGAGCGTGCAAGATTGCTTGCGCAGCGGTGCCAAGGCCAACTCGTTCATGTCAACTTGATTCCACTGAATCCAACGCCTGGTTCAAAGTGGACGGCTTCACGCAAGGAAGATGAGCGCGCTTTTGTCAGAATACTTGAGAATGCAGGTGTGGCTGTAACAGTTCGCGACACGCGGGGTCGGGAGATTGACGGAGCATGTGGGCAACTTGCAGCCTTGGAGTAGTCATACATTCGTCGATCGATTCACAAATTGGGGAGCGCGAAAATGAATGAAGGCATGGCAAGTGGGAGAGCAGTGTTGAGTTTGTGGAAATTAATTCTTTATATCGTTATACGCACCGTTTTACTATTATTGATCGTCACATTTTTGCTGAGTCAATTCCCCGAGAAAATGGAAGCGCGCAGTTATGGAATCGCGGTGGTGGTTGCCGGGCTCTGTGTTATCTATCTGGTGTTTTTCCTTTTTCAAATTCGTCAGATTAAGAATTCAAAGTACCCCTCGCTGAGAGCGGCCGAGGCGATCTTTTCATCGGCGATACTTTTCCTTGCCGCATTCTCAGCGATTTACGTTCTTATAGATGGAACTGAACCTGGATCTTTCACACAAGATTTGTCACCATTTGATGCCTATTATTTTGCGATGACCGTGCTGTCTACCGTGGGTTTCGGTGACATTTCTCCAGTGTCAACGGCAGCGAGAACTGCAAGCATGATCCAAATGGCGTTAGACCTCGTTTTTATTGGCGTAGTCGTGCGTATTTTCGCTGCGACAGCAAAGAAAGGTGGCTCCAAGAAAGCTGTCGCTGATGAGTAGCGCGAGACTGAACACTCACGTCCACGGGGGTGAGGACAATGTTCAGCCTCGCTGGAAAAATTGTACGAAATCTATGTGTCCGGGTAATCCAGATTCAATAATTCAATGATCTCTTTAGAATCTGCACCGAGTATGGGTGCGGGTGCGTTATAACCAACTGGAGTTCTGCTGAGATTAATTGGGCTGGCTACCTGACCGTGCGTTATGGGGTTGAGCCCCAAAGATTGGGCTAAAGCGAATGATTGCTCAATATTGTTTATTGGTCCTGCCGGTACGCCTGCGGCAACGAACTTGGCATGCCAGTCGTCGGCGTTGAGTTCGAAGAGTTTAGATTCAATAATTTCTTTGAGTTCCACTCGGTGCGCAACTCGATTGCTGTTGGTTGAGAATCGAACTTCTTGTGCTAGTGCGGGCAGGTCAAGTGCCTTCATTAACTGCTGAAACTGTTGGTCATTGCCCACGGCGATGATCAGTGCTCGATCGCGAGCTTGAAAGAGTTCATAGGGTGCAATGCTGGGATGGGCATTGCCCATCATGCTTGGAACCGCGCCACCCAACGCAAAGCCTGCACTCTGATTCACCATTGAGGCCAGGAGTACAGAAAGAAGGTTTACTTCGATTAGTTGCCCGAGTCCGGACTTGTCCCTCTCGTGCAGCGCCGCGAGTATTGCAACGCATGCATGAAGGCCGGTCAAGACATCGACCAGAGCCACTCCAACCTTGGTCGGAGAGTCCTCTCCCGTAATACTCATTAGTCCACCCATAGCTTGCACCAAAAGGTCATATCCGGGCAAGTCCCGACCTGCACCCGCGCCAAAACCGCTGATGCTGCAATAGATGAGACGGTCATTGCTGGCGCTGAGGGTGGGGTAGTCGAGCCCATATTGTTCCAAGCCACCGACTTTGAAGTTCTCAACCATCACATCAGCCTGAGCGATCAGTTTTTCGGCGCGTACCCGATCGTGCTGTTGATTAAGGTCCAGTGTGAGTGACTTCTTATTCCGGTTGATACTTTCGAAGTAGGTCGATGTGCCGTCAGCAGTGAAGGGCGGACCCCAAGCGCGCGTGTCGTCGCCGAGCACCGGTCGTTCTACCTTGATCACGGTCGCACCAAGGTCGGCGAGAAGCATTGTTGCATAGGGTCCTGCGAGTACGCGGGAGAAATCTGCAACCAAGATCCCGTCAAGTGCGCCCGTCAATTGAGGGTCCTAACGAAAGGCGGGAAGCCCGGTTAATGCCTGCCCGATAACAAGGGTATGCATTTCGTTGGTGCCTTCGTAGGTAAAAACCGACTCCAAATTATTCATGTGGCGGATGATGGGGTATTCGAGTGTTATCCCATTGCCACCCAGAATGCTGCGACATTCGCGTGCGATGTGAAGGGCTTCACGAGCATTATTGAGTTTGCCCAGTGAAATCTGCTCGGGAGTCACGCCGATTGAGTCCTTGAGTCGTCCAATGTGTAGGGCTAAGAGCATGCCTTTGCCCAGTTCAAGGGTCATATCAGCCAACTTCATTTGGGTGAGTTGATAGCCCGCAATTGGTCGATCGAATTGCACCCTATTAATTGAGTAGTCAATTGCAGTCTGGAGGCAGTCGCGAGCAGCTCCAAGTGTGCCAAATGCAATTCCAAATCGCGCTTCATTCAAGCAAGAGAGCGGGCCCTTCAGTCCTCGGACACCGGGCAACATGGAGTGCGCAGGCAATCGTAGGTTTTCAAAAACCAGTTCACTTG
The DNA here is from genome assembly GCA_017857175.1 of Candidatus Nanopelagicales bacterium. GTDB lineage: Bacteria > Actinomycetota > Actinomycetes > S36-B12 > S36-B12 > UBA4592. The sequence goes on from JAFMDS010000001.1 coordinate 83,840, forward strand.
TAATAGATGCTCGCAGTGACATTTTTTTGTGAATTACGCTCGCGGTAAAACCGGGGGTGGCGGTTGGAACAATAAAACCGCGAATTCCATCGTCTGTTTGAGCCCAGACAACAGCTACATCAGCCACGCTTCCGTTGGTGATCCACATTTTTGAACCGTTGAGAATCCAATCCGAATTCGCGTCGCTTCCATCACGTTTTGCATTGGTTCGCATGCCCTGGGGGTTTGATCCAAAGTCGGCTTCAGTGAGTCCAAAACAACCAACGATGTCACCTGCGGCCATGCCCGGAAGCCACTCGTTTTTCTGCTCCTCCGAACCAAATTCGTGAATCGCATACATTGCGAGTGAGCCTTGGACGCTCACGAGGGAGCGAATACCTGAATCACCCGCTTCAAGTTCCATTGCGGCCAGACCATAGGCAACGGCAGATGTGCCGGCGCAGCCGTAGCCCTCAAGGTGCATGCCCAAAAGACCCAATGAGCCGAAATCTTTGGCGAGCGAACGAGCGGGTATGTCACCTTTCTCGAACCAGTCCGCTATCTGGGGAGAGATACTTGCTTCCACATACTCGCGAACAACTGATGAGATGGCTCGTTCCTCCTCAGACAGGAGGCTGTCAATGCCGAAAAGGGCGAGTGGAGAGGTTACGGACACGGGGGAAGGTTAGCAAGTTTACATCTGGAATCCAAAGATTGGATCCAATTTGAATTATGAGGACGGACTATTGTTCCTTCGGTGAGTGAGCGCAACGCCCTGCGTCTTGGTCAGTGGACCATGTTGATCCTGGCGGTATTGGGATTGATCGCCTACTTTTTGTCCTCGGCCGCTGCACTTTCAATCGATGCCGCATATTCAATGCTCAATTTTGTTAGTGCGATAGTCGCACGCAAGGTACTGGTTTCCGCTCGAGCTCGCCCTGATCATGATCACCCTTATGGCAACGGTTCGGTGGAAAATTTTTACGTCATGGCACGCAGTCTGATCATCGTTGGCATGATCGGCTTGGCATTCATAGGAGCGGTTGTTTCGCTCCTGAACTACTTCCTTTACGGCGAGAGTGAAGATATTCATTTGGGAATTGCCGGTGGTTATGGTGTCCTTGCAGGCCTTATCTTTTTTGGGCTTTCCATGAACTATGCCAGGGCCGAACGTGTTACGAACTCCGGTGTACTCCACGCCGAGCGCAAGGCAACGAAACTCGACGCAATCATGAGTGCGGCGACTGGAGTGACATTCATAGCAGTTGCCATGATTCCATCAGGAACCTTTCTCACGAGCGCCGAATTCGACATTCGACAAATCGCGGATTCGCTACTAGTCATCGTGCTGGTGGTGCTCCTGGTCCCTGAACCATGGCACACGATTCGGGCAGAGTTTGGACGCATAACGGGATCACGCATGGATATAGAACTGGAGGATCAAATTCGTCAGTTGCTCGTAACGATTCCTGCTTTAGAGGTCACCGATGTCTATGCCGTCAAGCGAGGTTCTCTCATTGAAGCTGATGTTCGAGTGTCATTTCACAGTGCAGTGGACATAGAAAGACTCGATCATTGGCGCATGGAAATTTTCACGATCCTCAATGGGAAACTAGGCAGAACGCGCGTTCATGTTGTTTTTACCAAGATTTCTATTGATGCTTCTAACGAGTAGTTCACCGCCAAACTTTCGCGGAATTAGTGTCCGAGGAGTTTGCCCACTAGTTGAACTGTTTTTGATTCTTTGCCGGTCCGATCTTCGTAGGAGTCGGCTCGCTGCATAACCTGAAGCCCAGCATTGGCTCCAAGCCAGCGGAAGGGTTCTGGCTCCCATTTGCGTGAGCGGTGATTTACCCACGGAAGTCCAGTGATCTCTGAGGGTGCTCCCGTAATCAGGTGGGCCAGTGTCTTACCCCCGAGGTGGCTCGTTCCAAGCCCGTCGCCCACATACCCACCAGACCAGGCCTGTCCTGTCGCTGGGTCGAACCCGCAGGAGGCCCACCAGTCACGTGCGATTCCCAAAGGGCCACCCCACGTGTGCGTGACACGGGTTTTGTGCAAGGCAGGGAACATGTCGGTTAAAACACCCCACAATCCCTGATGAACGCTTGCGTTGTGGTCATTACGTGCTTCGATTCGGGATCCAAAATGATAGGGCGCCCCGCGCCCGCCAAAGGCAATCCTGTTATCTGCCGTGATTTGACCATAAATGATGAGATTGCGAAAATCTGAGAACGTTTCCCGGCTAGCGAGTCCAATAGAGGAGCGAATCTCAGGGGTAAGAGGTTCCGTTGCCAGCATCATGGAATAGACGGGGGCAAGATTTCTTTCCAAGCCCGTCAGAGAGGCGGTGTAACCCTCCGTAGCGCGGATCGTGATCGGGGCGTTAACCGAGAATTGATGACCAATGATTCGGCCAGATTCGATGGCAGTAACAGGAGAGTTTTGATAGATCTTCACGCCACGAGATTGGAGGTGGCCGGTGAGAGCGCACACTAATTTATATGGATTTATCGCGGCACAATGTGGAGTGAATGTGCCACCAAGGACATCGGTTGCGTTGATCCGATCGAGTGTCTCGCTCCTATTGAGATAGACAAGATCAGAGTCGAAGCCCCATTTTGTCAGTTCCGCGACTTCAGTGTGAGCCCTTCGATTTTGAACCGGAGTTCTAGCGGCAACAACAGTTCCTCCATGTGCCCAATCGACGTTCCAGCCATGTTCCTCGATAGCAAGACCGATGTCTGAGACGTTCTCCCTCATGGCCGTGTGCATGTGGCGCGCTTGATCTTTTGAACTTGCTCGTGCCAGAGCGCTGAGATGGGCGGGGAAAAGGGCAGACACCCAGCCACCATTTCGCCCACTTGCGCCATAACCTGGGTAATGAGCATCCACGATCACGATACGCACACTTGGATCAAGCTTTGTCAGGTAGTAGGCGCTCCACAAACCCGTAAAGCCAGCGCCAACTATCGCGACATCGGCGTCAACATGGGAACGGAGTGGTTCGCCAACAGGTTCCAGAACATCAGAAGAGTCAGCCTGGACCCACAAAGATGTGTTCACGGCTAGTTTCGGCCCCACGTTTTGAGGTAATCAGGCACGGGGGTTCCGCTCGGTACATATTGATCTGGGATGGGGATTCCCAATTGTTCGGTGATGGGCACGACTCCAGCCCATAGGGATGATCCTTCAGTGGATGTCAAGTCCTGATCCAGATCGTCAGGAGGACCTTCGCTCACTTTCACGGACCATCGATCGAGCTTGAGCTCGAGAGTCATGGTGGCTTTAAGTTCTTGAGACGTTGGCTGACGTGCATGGTTCCAGCGACCAGGCATGAGGTGTTCGGTGATGATTCGTAAGCCCTCGATTTCGTCATCACCCTCGAGACGGTGTGTGATACCAAACGCCATCACACACCGATAATTCATGCTTGACTCGAACAAACTGCGCGCAAGAACAAGACCATCGAGCAAAGTGACCGTGACGCTTGCAGGCGCTCCGCTGTCCAATAGTTTGAAAAGCCGCGAAGCCGATGATCCATGAATGAGCAGTCTATTTCCGTCTCGGGCATAGCCCACAGGCACAACGATTGGTTGATTCCCGTCTACGACTCCAACGTGAGCCACGATGCCGGCATCAAGAATGCTGAACATCGTGGTGGCGTCGGTCCGCACTTTATCCGGCAGACGTTTAACTTGCGTAAACGAGTCAGCCGTAGCCTTTGTTTCGCGAATCATTGCTATGCGTCAGAGGATTTCAAGGGCACTGGTCAGCACTGAACGCAGTTTCTGCTCGATTTCATCAAACTCTGGCTGACCGATTATGAGCGGTGGCGCCAATTGAATGACAGGGTCGCCGCGGTCATCGGCACGGCAATAAAGACCGCTGTCGAATAGAGCTTTGGACAGGAATCCACGCAGGAGTCTTTCGGCTTCCTCGCCGCTAAAGGTCTCTTTGGTTTTCTTGTCTTTGACCAGTTCGATTCCATAGAAGTAGCCGGCGCCGCGTACATCACCCACAATGGGAAGGTCAGTTAGTTTCTCAAGGGTGCGACGGAAGTTTCCTTCATTGTTTTGGACGTTTTCATTGAGGCCTTCGCGCTCGAAAATGTCCAGGTTTGCCATAGCGACGGCGGCTGAAACAGGATGCCCGCCCCACGTGTAACCATGGAGAAATGAGGTTGTGCCGTTTTTGAATGGCTCAAAGAGTCGATCACTTGCGATCATCGCGCCCAAGGGGGAGTATCCGGATGTCATTCCTTTGGCGCAGGTAATAATGTCTGGGGTTATGCCAAAACGGTTAACCGCAAAGTAATCGCCGATCCGACCAAAAGCGGTAATGGTTTCGTCAGCGACCATGAGGACGTCATATTCGTCGCAGATTTCGCGCACTCTTTCCAGATAACCGGGGGGAGGCGGAAAGCACCCACCAGAGTTTTGCACTGGTTCGACGAATACGGCGGCAACGCTGTCAGGGCCTTCGAACTCGATTGCCTCAGCGATTCTATTGGCTGCCCAGAGTCCAAAAGCTTTTTCATCGCCCTGAAATTCCTCGGGAGCACGGTAATAGTTCGTGTTAGGAACCTTTACGCCACCGGGAACGAGTGGTTCAAATGGAATCTTGGCATCAGGGATGCCCGTAATGCTCAACGCGCCCTGTGGGGTTCCGTGATAAGCAACCGCCCGGCTTATTACTTTGTGCTTAGTGCCTTTGCCCGTCAGCTTGAAAAATTGCTTGGCCAGTTTCCAAGCGGTTTCAACGGCTTCACCGCCACCGGTGGTGAAGAAGACGCGGTTAAGGTCTCCGGGTGCCATGTGCGCCAGGCGCTCGGCAAGAAGAATGGCCTGGGGGTGTGCGTAAGACCAGATGGGGAAAAACGCAAGTTCCTTCGCTTGCTTGGCCGCAGCATCAGCTAATTCATGCCGCCCATGACCGGCTTGCACGGTAAAAAGTCCGGAGAGCCCATCAAAATATTTGTTACCTTGATCATCCCAAACGTAGGCACCCTCGCCTTTGGTGATGATGGGCACGTGATGGCCTTCAAAGTATGTTGAATGGCGCGTGAAGTGCATCCATAGATGGTCACGAGCCTTGTCAGCAAGGGCATCGGATCCGGATTCTGTTACGTATTGCGGAGTGGTTGTCATTTGGTTCCCCATGTGTAGGTTTGTTTTCGGAGTTTGAGATAGACGAAAGTTTCTGTCGAGGCGACCCCTGGAATAGATCTCACTTGAGTGTTGGTCAGGTGCAGAAGCTGTTCATCGTCAATGGTTACGCATTCGGCCAAAATGTCGTATTTACCTGCAACCACGACGAGATAATCGATTTCAGGGAGTTTCTCTAATTCTTGGGCTACCGCCTCCACATCGCCGTGAACTGTTATTGCGATCATTGCTGACCGGTTAAATCCCACCTGGGCAGGATCGGTGACCGCCACAATTTGCATGACACCTGTGTCGTACATTTTTTGAACACGTTGGCGCACCGCTGCTTCAGAGAGCCCCACAGCTTTACCGATGGTTGCGTAGGGCCGACGGCCATCCTGTTGCAGCTGTTCGATGATGGCTTTTGAGGCATCGTCAAGCTGCGGAGCGTTGCGGGGACGTGGGGCCATATATACATAATGACCTGATAAATCGCTTAAAGCAAGTGAATCCGCAATAAATCATGGTTTTAACCACGAAAAGTTAAGTATTTTATGCAAAAGGATACCGAAAGCGTGAAACCGAAGGTAGGCTTTGGCTACGCAATTCGTGACTCTTGGAGGAACAATGACTAGAACTTTACAAAACTTTGTTGGCGGAAAATTCGTTGAGACCCGAGAGGGCCAGTCCAGCGAATTGGTGAACCCAACCACGGGCGAGGTTTTTGCGTCAGCTCCCGTCTCAGGCGAAAACGACATTGACGCGGCCTATCAGATTGCTGCCACCGCATTCGAATCATGGAAAAACACCACTCCATCAGAGCGCCAGCAGGCATTGCTCAAGATTGCTCAAACTTTTGAGGATCATGCTGAAGAGCTTGTGGCTGTCGAAAGTGAGAACACCGGTAAGCCAATTCAGGTCACCATGGATGAGGAAATTCCGCCCATGATCGATCAGATTCGGTTTTTTGCCGGAGCGGCGCGAGTGCTCGAAGGACGCGCTGCGGGTGAGTACATGACCGGGTTTACGTCAATGATTCGCCGCGAGCCAATCGGGGTTATTGGCCAGGTAACGCCCTGGAACTATCCCATGATGATGGCTGTCTGGAAGTACATCCCGGCCATTGCTGCTGGAAATACCGTGGTGCTCAAGCCCAGCGATACAACTCCGGCCTCAACTCTGAAAATGGCCCAATTGATCGCTGACTCAGGTGCTCTACCTCCTGGTGTTTTCAATGTCGTTTGTGGTGACCGGAATACAGGTAAAGCACTCGTCGAACACAAGACGCCTCAAATGGTGTCCATTACTGGCTCGGTCCGCGCGGGTATTCAGGTAGCCCAGTCGGCAGCTCTGGACGTGAAGCGCGTTCATTTGGAACTGGGGGGTAAAGCTCCTGTAGTGGTTTTTGATGATGCGGATATTGCTGCTGCTGCGGAATGGCTTGCTGTCGCTGGCTTTTTCAATGCGGGTCAGGATTGCACCGCTGCAACTCGCATGCTGGTTGCCCCTGCAATCTATGACGACTTCGTCGCGGCCATGGCCGAACAAGCGGCTGGTACGTCCACCACTTTTGTCGATGGTCCCACGGGTGATGGACTAGTTCCTCCCATGAATAACGTGAATCAAATGAATCAGGTACTCGGCTTTCTCGATCGAGCCCCGAAGCATGCCCAAATTGTTGCAGGTGGTGCCCGACAAGGCGATAAAGGTTTCTACATTTCACCAACAGTTGTCGCGGGCTTAAAGCAAGAAGATGAAATGATTCAGAACGAAATTTTTGGGCCAGTTATAACTATCCAGAAATTCGACGATGAAGCCCAAGCCTTGCAGTATGCAAACGGGGTGAATTATGGGTTGGCGTCATCAGTATGGACAAAGGACTTTGGTCGCGCCATGCGCATGGCAAAGGCTCTCGACTTTGGTTGTGTCTGGATCAACACGCACATTCCATTGGTCGCTGAAATGCCGCACGGTGGATTCAAACATTCAGGCTATGGCAAGGACTTGTCCATGTATGGTTTTGAGGACTACACCCGAATCAAGCATGTCATGGCAAATATTGATTCATAGATTTTCGAGTTGCAAGCATGAGGGGCGGTGCCAATTGGCGCCGCCCCTCACTTGATCTATCGCGTTATTACTAGCTGCCACCCTCATTGAGTGTGACCGTTAGTGGTGCGAATCCATCACCGGTGACATTGAGCCCCTCAGCCTCGAGTGCAGCGTCGGCTGCCTCCGCGTACTGATTTGTATAGGCCTCAGCGTCTGGCGCGCTTGAGATGATCGCCACACCTTCAAGGTTCTTGGTGTTTGTTGCCACGGCAACCGTCTGATCCCAGAGCGCAGGATCGGTGACGCCAACACCTGCGGGTGATGGCCACACCAGCTTGTTTACTTCGTTCATCATCCACAACTGGTGGCTTGCGCCAAGCATGGATCCATTGGCCGTGATGATGTCAGCACATTCCTGTGCGTTATCGCGGCAGTAAATCCAGCCCTTGAGAGATGCGGTGACAAAGCGCTGTGTCTGATCTTGGTAAGCAGAGTCAGACAAACGCTCCTGTGATGCCCAGATTGCGTCTTGGTACATGGCCACACCAAAATCATTCCAGTTCAATACATTGAAATCGGCTGGCTGGTAAAGCTCACCGGTGTCGGGGTTGACTGCTTCAAGTACCATTGCGTACTCGTTGTAGGTCATGGCCTGTGCTGCATCAATCTCACGGTTGAGCAGTGCCTGCATGTCAAATTGCTGTTGCACCATTTCCATATCGCCCGTTGGGGTCAAACCAGCGGCATCAATTGCGGCGAGGAGTTCATATTCATTGCCGAATCCCCAGTTGCCGACCTTCTTGCCAGCTAGGTCTGCTGGAGTGCTGATACCTGAATCAGCCCACGAAACCTGAAGGGTTCCGGAGCGCTGGTATACCTGAGCAACATTGGTGATCATCGCGCCCTGTTCGCGCGATGACAGTGCCTTGGGAACCCACGCAATTGCGTAGTCGGCTCCACCTTGTGCAAGAACTGTCTGAGGAACGATGTCGAGGCCACCTTCGAGGAGTGTGACGTCGAGACATTGCTCTTCATAGAAGCCCTTGTCTTTGGCCGCGTAGTAGCCGCCGAATTGGGCCTGCACGAACCACTGCAGTTGCAGACTCACGGGTGTGAGTTCCGTGCACTCGCCTGTTCCTGCAGCGTCTGTTGCTGTTTCTTCTGCCGCACTTTCCTCTGTGGTTGCCGTGGCATCAGCCGCAGTGTCAGTGGTGTCTGAACTGCTGCTGCACGCTGACAGAGCAAGCGCAACGACAGTTGCAACGCCGGCTATTTTGGCGATGCGACTATGTGCTTTTGCGCGCATTGTTCCTCCTTGTTATGTGTCAGGTCGACCGGGTTCGACCTGTCCAGGGTGTTGTCCACTTTTCAACAGCCACTACCACGAGGTAGAAGATCAGGCCGGTGATGATGGATGCCACGACGTATGCCCACGCTCGACCATATGCCGTGTTAGCTGCCGCACTTGCGATGCGAGAGCCAAGTCCTTCTTGGGGGCCGCCAAAATACTCAGCGACCAATGCAGCAATGACCGCCAATGGCGCAGCCACTTTGAGTCCGGTGAAGAAAAATGGAATTGCATTCGGAATACGTAGCACCTTGAGTGTGGTTCTCGGGTGCGCATTCATTGAGCGCATAAGTTCGAGTTGAACAGGCTTAACCTGAAGCAAACCGCGCGTCACGTTCACGAACATGGGGAACAGAACGATGATCATGGTGACGAGAACCCGCGGGGTGCGGCTGGTGATGTTGAACATGTTGTTCAAAATAGGTGTCAAAGCAATGATTGGCACAGCCGCGAGGCCTGCAGCGAGCGGTGTCACCAAATGGTTGACGACGATGAAGCGTGATGCGAGTAGCGCCATGACCAACCCAAGAACTGTTCCAAGTACAAGTCCAAGGAATGCTGTTGTCCCCGTGTAAAACGCTGCTGCCCACATGAGGGATAAGTCTGTGAAAAAATTAGTCACGATCAGACTAGGCGCAGGGAGCAAATACGGCTGGATATCTCTGGCAACTACAAATATTTGCCAAGCAGCCAAGAAGAGGACTGCAATTAAAATAGGGGGCCAAATTCCGCTGAACCGGCCTGTCCTGCGTGATTGCGCAGCTGTTTGTGTAGACATTAGAGTTCTTCAATCCGTGGCGGACTCGCTGAGGCGGAGCGCCCGCGCAGGGCTTCACGCACGGCAGTGACTCCAGCGTAAAAAGTATCTGTTTCGCGGGTGTCTTCATTGCGCTCACCGAGTTCGATGGGGACCGTATGTGTAATGCGGCCGGGCCGTGGTGACATCACGATAACTCGGTCTGAGAGATACACGGCTTCAGGGATTGAGTGTGTGACAAAAATAATTGTCTTCCCCGTCTCCTGACAAATTCGGAGAAGTTCGTTTTGCATGCGCTCACGAGTCATTTCATCGAGTGCACCGAATGGTTCATCCATGAGAAGGAGTGGGGGATCAACGGCAAGTGACCGTGCAATGGCTACACGCTGTTGCATTCCACCGGAAAGCTCCCAAGGTCGGTGTTCGGCAAAATCGCTCAATTGCACAAGTTCTAGGAGTTCCAATGCACGCTCACGCCGTTCCTTCTTGCCAAGTCCCTGCAGTTCAAGTGGCAACTCCACATTGCGACGCACCGTACGCCAATCAAAAAGGGCCGCCTGCTGGAATGCGATTCCATACAGTTGCTTCTCGCGAGCGACAGGTGCCGTTTCACCAGCGATGAATACTTCACCACGCGTTGCACCCGTCAGATCACCGATAACACGGAGCAGGGTGCTCTTTCCACAGCCGGAGGGTCCAATAAGTGAGATGAATTCTCCGGGCTTAACGCTCAGATTGATATCTGACAGCGCGGTAACCTCGTTATTGGAGCCTTCATTGAAAATCTTCCAGAGGCCTTGGACGTCCACGGCCTGATGTGATGTCTGAACACTGCTCATGCTTGTGACTCCTTGGGCAGATTGCGGGTCAGGTACAGGTCGAGAGCTGAAACTAGGGCAGCGGCTGCCAGCCCCAAAGCGATAGCTCCGAAGACTGCAACATAGACCTTTGCAGGTTGCGATGTTGTTTCTCGCGCATATTCAATGAGTAAACGACCCACGCCACCTTTAACGCCGGTCGAAATCTCCGCGACGACGGTGCCAACAACGGCCGCTGCGGCAGAAACTTTGAGAGCCGGCACTAGATAGGGCACCGATGATGGGAAGCGAAGTTTCCATAGCATTTGGTTAGGGCGAGCGGCATATGAGCGCATAAGTTCTAGCGATGTCGCACTGGGCGCTTGTAATCCACGCAAGGCTCCAACAGACAGAGGGAAGAACGCGAGGTATGCGGCGATGAACATAACGGAATACGTTGTGGTCCACTCGATAGGTCCGAATGAAATCCGATTTCCAAGCCCAACGATGAGTGGTGCGAGGGCAATGAGGGGAACCGTCTGCGAGGCAATGACAAATGGCAGCAGTCCACGTTCAAAAAACGCGAACCGCTGCATGATGACCGCAAGAACAATTCCAAACGTGACTCCAATGGTAAATCCACCGAGAGCAATTTTGAGAGATGTCAAGGTCGCCGAAACGACAGCCTGGAGAACCGTTGTATCGGAACCACGAACCACCGGATTGCTAAATGCGTCCACCATGGTCCAAACATGCGGCATCGATGTATCGGAAGTGTTGATCGGTAACTCGATGAAAGAACCCAGAAATTTAACGGCCTCCCACATGAGAACCACGAGGACCACACCAGCGAGTGCCCACAGAATGGAGATCACTCCACGCTGCACCCGCGTGCGCGTGGCACCGCGTTGTTTACCGCTAACAGGCTCGCTCACGAATTACTCTTTCGCTAGCACTACGTCTGAGATTGCCGGAATAATTTTCTCGCCGTACTGCGCGAGAGTGTGATCCTTGTCGTCGTGCTGCAAATAGAGCGCGAACTGATCCACACCCAATGCTTTGAGTTCTTCTAAACGGCGAATATGTTCTTCGGGAGGCCCAATGATGCAGAACCTGTCAATGATTTCGTCGGGGACAAAGTCTGTGTGAGTGTTGCCCGATTGACCATGTTGGTTGTAGTCATATCCTTGGCGGTTCTTGATGTAATCGGTTAAAGCCTGCGGCACTGCACCACCATTGTCCCCGTAGCGCTCGACAATGTCTGCCACATGGTTTCCGACCATGCCACCGAACCAACGCAATTGATCCCGTGCGTGGGCGTGGTCCTCGGTGACGTATGCCGGAGCCGCAACGCATATGTAGATTGATTCAGGATCCCTGCCTGCCGCTGCGGCTGCATCCTTGACCGCCTTAATTGTCCATTCAGCTATTGAAGGGTCAGCAAGCTGCAAAATGAATCCGTCGCCCACCTCACCCGTGAGTGCTAGAACCTTGGGGCCATAGGCGGCAACCATGACATCGGTTCGACTCTCGCCGGCCCAAGGAAGTCGGATGTTGTTGCCCTTGTACTCAACCGACTCGCCATTAACCAAACCTTTGAGCTCGAGCACGGACTGCCGCAATTCGCCGACGGTGACAGGTTTGCCGTTGGTGACCCTGACAGCTGAGTCTCCGCGTCCAATTCCAATCACTGTTCGGTTTCCGTACATCTCATTGAGTGTTGCAAAAACCGACGCGGTCACGGTGATGTCTCGTGTTGCGGGATTGGTCACCATGGGACCGATCTTGATTTTGCGGGTTTCATCGAGGATCTTGCTGTAAATCACGTAGGGCTCTTCCCACAAAATATGTGAGTCAAATGTCCACACGTAACTAAAGCCAAAGGTCTCTGCGCGTCGAGCAAGGTCGACTACCCGTGCTGCTGGTGGTGTGCATTGAAGTACTACGCCGATATCCATCGTGATCCTCCTATTGATTCAGGGTCGTGAACTATTCGAGTTTTTAACGAGTGAGTGGGAAGCCGAGATCCACCGATGATGTTGATGGGTCAGGCCAACGGGACGTAACCGTTTTGGTGCGGGTGTAGAACTCGAGGCCTGCTGGTCCATACATATTGATGTCGCCGAACAGCGAGGCCTTCCAGCCGCCAAAGCTGTAGTAGCCAACAGGAACGGGGATGGGAACGTTGATTCCCACCATGCCAACTTGGATGTCAAACTGGAATTGACGCGCGGCTCCACCGTCACGGGTGAAGATCGCTGTGCCATTACCGTATTGATGCTTGTTGATTAGGTCCACAGCGTCTTCATAGGTATCAACGCGAGTGATGCTCAGCACTGGTCCAAAGATCTCTTCGTCATAGACCTTCATCCCAGGTTTGACATTGTCAATGAGTGACGGAGCAAGAAAGAAACCTTCAGCGGGAAGATCGTTCACACGACCGTCCACCACGAGTGTTGCACCTTCTGCTGCAGCACCCTCGAGATACGAGGCCACCTTGTCTCGATGTTCACGAGTGATAAGCGGACCCATTTCAGCAGTGGGGTCCGTGCCGGGGCCAGTGATCAACTTGGGTAGGCGTTCCTGGATTGCTTCGATTAATTTGTCGCCGATTCCGCCCACGGCCACGACAACGGAGATAGCCATGCAGCGCTCACCGGCGGAACCAAAACCAGCACTGACAGCAGCGTCAGCAGCCATATTGATATCGGCATCGGGCAGAACCACCATGTGGTTTTTAGCTCCACCAAGTGCTTGAACGCGCTTACCGTTGGCAGTTCCCGTTGAGTAGATGTAGCGCGCGATGGGAGTTGAGCCGACAAAGCTGATGGCAGCAATTGCGGGGTGTTCAAGCAGGCGATCAACAGCAACCTTGTCCCCTTGAAGAACGGTGAAGACGCCATCGGGTAGGCCGGCCTTTTTCAACAGCTCGGCCATGTAGAGGGAAACGGAGGGATCCTTTTCACTGGGCTTGAGCACAAAGCAGTTGCCTGTTGCGATGGCATTTGCAAACATCCACATGGGAACCATTGCTGGGAAGTTAAATGGAGTAATGCCTGCCACGACGCCGAGTGGTTGGCGGAGGGAATAAACGTCGATCCCGGATGACACCTGCTCGCTGTATCCACCTTTGAGCAACGTGGGGATACTGCACGCAAATTCGATGTTCTCAATTCCTCGAGCAAGTTCTCCGGCAGCATCGCTGGGCACTTTTCCGTGTTCGATGGATACGAGTTCAGCGATGTAGTCCCTGTTTTCTACAACCAATTCACGAAACCGAAACATGATCTCGGTGCGCTTAGAAATTGACATGGAGCGCCAAGTGACATAAGCCCGTGCGGCTGACTCGATTGCTGCGTCAACTTCGGAGACGCTGGCCAGACCCACCTGGGCTTGTTGTTCACCCGTAGCAGGATTAAACACGGGGGCAAAAGAGCCCGAGGTAGATGGCGTTAGTTTTCCGTCGATCCAATGGTCAATCGTCTTCACAGTATTAGCTCCATAGTTGATTGTTGTGATATTGATTTGGTTCCGATTGCGCTGTTAGGTCAAGTATTGCGAAAGTCCACGCTTGAGGAACTTCCCGTGCCCCTTAGCGCCGTGGTATTCGTTGTTCTCGACAACGACCTTGCCGCGTGAAATCACCGTGTCAACATGTCCATCGATGACGGTACCTTCCCAAGCGGAATGGTCCATATTCATGTGGTGGGTCTTGTTCAGCCCGATTTCTGTGCGGCCAGCTGGGTTGTAGATGACGACATCGGCATCGGATCCAGGAGCGAGAGCGCCCTTTTGTGGATAAAGCCCGAACATGCGGGCGGGGGTTGTTGAACACAATTCCACCCAGCGCTCCAAGCTGATTTGTCCATCGACCACTCCCTGATAGATCAGATCCATGCGGTGTTCGACTGAACCAATGCCATTGGGGATTTTTGAGAAATCTCCTACTCCAAGTTCTTTTTGCTCCTTGAAGCAGAAAGGACAATGGTCAGTGCTGATGATTGAGAGGTCATTTGTGCGCAGGTAGCGCCAAAGTTCTTGTTGGTGTCCCTCTTCTTTGGATCGCAGTGGTGTCGAGCAGACCCACTTTGCACCTTCAAAGCCTGGTTGCGAAAGGTGATCTTCGAGCGAGAGGTAGAGGTACTGGGGGCACGTCTCCCCGAATACATTCCAGCCTTCGTCTTTAGCGCCCTGCAGAACATTGACCGCTTGTTTCGCGGACATATGAACGATGTATAGGGGCGCGCCAGTCATCCGAGCCAACATGATCGCCCTGTTAGTTGCCTCAGCTTCTGTTTCCCAAGGACGGGTGAGGGAGTGGTACTTAGGGTCCGTTTTGCCCTCGGCCAAGGCTTGGGCAACCAGAACATCGATAGCTATGCCATTCTCGGCATGCATCATGATCATGGACCCGTTGTTGACGGCCGTCTGCATGGCTCGAAGGATTTGACCGTCGTCACTGTAGAAAACACCTGGGTAGGCCATAAACAGTTTGAAGCTGGTGATGCCTTCATTGACGAGTTCGTCCATCGCTTTCAAAGAGTCATCATCGACTCCGCCAATTATTTGGTGAAAGGAGTAATCGATATGACAGTTTCCCGCCGCCTTGCCATGCCAGGTGGCGAGTCCATCTTGGACGCGCTCACCATATTTCTGAACAGCGAAGTCGATGATGGTGGTGGTACCGCCCCACGCCGCGGCGCGAGTACCAGTTTCGAACGTGTCTGATGCGAATGTGCCACCAAATGGGAGCTCCATGTGAGTGTGCGAGTCGATGCCACCGGGAATCACATACTTATTTGTGGCATCGATAACGCGGTCCACGGAGTGTTCAATCTCAGAACCGAGTGTTGTGTCGCCAGGAGCAATCACAGCCGCAATTGTTTCCCCATCAATCAGGACATTGGCCAGTGATGTTCCCAGCGGTGTAACCACTGATCCGTTCTTGATCAAAATCTTCATGGTGTCTGGACCTTTCTATGGGCGTACGAGATCGTCGTAGGCATCGGGGCGGCGGTCACGGTAGAACTGCCAGCGGGTGCGAACCGTCGTAATGAGCTCGAGATCCAAGTCGCGCACAATGAGTTCAGGCTTATAGGCGTCACCTTTTTCGCCGACATAACTACCCTCTGGATCAATGAAATAGGACTGACCATAGAAGTCGTCATCGCCAAGATCTTCGATTCCCACCCGGTTAATCGCCCCAACGTAATACTCGTTGGCAACGGCGGCGGCAGGTTGCTCAATTGACCACAGATATTGAGAGAGGCCACGTGAAGTTGCCGACGGATTGAACACGATTTGAGCCCCGTTCAGGCCCAATGCGCGCCAGCCTTCGGGGAAATGTCGGTCATAACAGATGTACACGCCAATTTTTCCGACCGCCGTATCAAAAACTGGGTAACCCCCGTTGCCTGGACGGAAGTAGAACTTCTCCCAAAAACCCTTGACATGTGGAATGTGCTGCTTGCGGTACTTGCCCAGATAGCTGCCATCAGCATCGACAACGGCGGCCGTGTTGTAGAGGAACCCAGGACCTGCATCCTCGTACATGGGGAGGACCATGACCATTTCGAGTTCGCGGGCAAGTTTCTGGAATCTTTCAGTGGTGGGTCCTGGAATTGATTCAGCGTATTCGTAGAACTGAGCGTCCTGAACCTGGCAAAAGTACGGGCCATAGAAAAGTTCTTGGAAGCAAATGACTTTAACGCCCTGAGCCGCGGCTTCGCGTGCGTAGTCCTCGTGCTTCTGAATCATTGATTCTTTATCTCCGGTCCAGTCTGTCTGGACGAGAGCCGCTCTAACTGTTGTCATCTGATCCTCCATTGCCGCCCTGAATTGGCAGTTTTATTTTTACAAACCTATTGATGAAATTGTGTTATTCAATAGACTAGACGAATCCAATTGTGTTACACAGCGTTTTAACACATTCGTTACATGTCGCGGGACTGGAAGCCAGTCTCAGCGCCCTACGAGGGGGTGAGATCCATGGCAATCGATTCTGTTTCACCGATGGTCGCGGCAAGGCACCAAATGGAGGATCCCCAGGAATTCGTTGCCTCGCTGCTCCACACCTCTGAAGACCGAACCGCCAAAGGCATTGCGGCCTCGGTGCACAGGTTGATCACGGCAGGAATTTTGCGCCCAGGTGACAGGCTGCCAACAGTCCGGGAAATCAGTGCCCAACTCGGGGTGAGTCCGGCAACCGTCAGTGAGGCCTGGCAGTCACTGGCCCTGGTCGGCGCCCTCACCACGAGAGGTCGCGCGGGTACCTTTGTTGCCCTCGCGACGCCCGGAACAGGACCAACTCGGTTCATGGGGCTGGGCGGTCCTCAGAGTGCGGTCGGCCTCGACCTTTCACGGGGCACGCCTGACCCGGCACTTCTGCCATCGCTCCTCTCAGCCGTTGAAAGAGTCACCCGTGGCCAGAACGAATGGTCGAGCAGTTATTTCGATGAACCAGTGTTGGGCGCTCTGGAGGATGAATTGCGCCGAACCTGGCCATTTGCTCCTGAGCGGATCACCGTGGTCGATGGGGCCCTTGACGCGCTCTCTCGAATCATTGATCACGTTGTTTCATTTGGTGACCGAATAGTTGTTGAATCCCCCGGATTTCCTCCGTTATTTGATCTGTTGGAGCGGGCTGGTGCACAAATGTTGGCAGTGTCCATGGACGAACAAGGAATCGTGCCTGAAGAGTTGGCCCGGGCATTGGAGTTTGATCCTGCGGCCGTTTTCATTCAACCGCGGGCCCAAAATCCCACGGGGACAAGCATGACAACCCTTAGATCGTCCGAGTTAGCGCAAATTTTAAGTAGCTCAGCCTGTTGGATCATTGAAGATGATCACAGCGGAGACATCGCACAGGCGGACGATGTGAGTATCGGACGATACATCCCAGAGCGTTGCATTCACATTCGAAGTTACTCCAAGTCCCATGGACCTGACCTACGCATAGCTGCTCTGGGTGGCCCATCTGAAGTCATTGAAGCAATCATCAATCGAAGGATGCTCGGCCCAGGTTGGACCAGCAGGCTCCTCCAGGGAACCCTTGTCGAGTTGCTGACACATGCAGAACCCATCGCGGCTGTGGCACACGCACGTGAGGCTTATGCCTTGCGCAGCACGCACCTGCGCGAATCGCTCATGGATCGAGGGATCGCCTGCAGTCCCGGTGATGGAATCAATGTCTTGGTCTCGGTCAATGACGAGCGCAGTGCCCTTGTAACGCTCGCAGCAGCAGGCATCAGGGTCGCACCGGGTGAACCATTTCACCTTTCCAAAAACACAAGTTTGACGGGAAATGCACCTCGATCAGCATCGGTCCGGGTGACATCGGGAATGCTCAGTGATCATCCGGGAGAAATCGAATCCACGGCACAAAGTATCGCTATCGCGAGCCTGGGGGTTGAGGGCTTCGATGCGCATCGAAGATAAACAGGATTCCGATATTCCGCCACGTAGCAATCTAAGTCAAGCTAGTGCCATTTGCCTTGTGGGTCCACAACCTGCAATTATCGGTTGGTGGCCCACATGAATGAGCGTGATGTAACCCAAGGCGACTGGAAAGTCATTAACCCAGCCAATGGCTCCGTTGTTGAGACGATCCAATTAGCAGGAGTTGAGCAGGTTCATCAGGCTGTTGCCGCGGCAAGGCAGGCGTTCCCAATGTGGTCACGAACCACACCGGGGGAGCGCAGTGCGCTTTTGTTGGCCTTGGCACGCAGACTCGAGGAGCGCTTTGAGGAATATGTACAGGTTGAGTCCACTCAAACGGGCAAACCATTGCGGTTGTGCCGAGAATTTGATGTCCCAGGATCAATCGACAACATCTACTTTTTTGCGGGTATCGCGCGAAACTTGGAAGGTAAAGCATCCGTTGAGTGGGTGAGCAACCTCAATTCAAGTATTCGCAGGGAGCCGGTGGGCGTGATTGGCTCAATTGCGCCATGGAATTACCCACTTCAAATGGCAGTGTGGAAAATCCTCCCAGCGATTGCGGCCGGAAACACGATAGTTCTCAAGCCTGCTGAGCTAACGCCGCTGACAGCGCTAATGCTTGTTGAGGACTGTTTGGCAGCGGGATTCCCACCAGGCGTGGTCAACGTGGTCGTGGGCATCGGGCGAATCGTGGGAGAAGCTCTGGTGTCACATCCCGAGGTAGACATGGTCTCGTTTACCGGGTCAACGGCAGTTGGTCGAAGGGTCATGGAACTGGCCACTGGTGGTATCAAAAGGGTTCATCTGGAACTGGGGGGAAAGGCTCCATTCGTAGTTTTTGCCGACGCCGATCTCGATGCTGCAATCCAAGGTGCGGCGGCAGGCGCTCTCATAAACACTGGTCAAGACTGCACGGCGGCAACGCGCGCCTACGTCGACTCGAGTATTTACCCTCAATTTGTTGAGGGTGTACGCACCCTTTTCGGTTCGATTCGTGTGGGTGATCCAGGCGATCCGTCCACCGATATTGGACCCCTCACTTCGAAAGCGCAGCAAGAGAGAGTTGTTGGGTTTGTTAACCGTGCCCGCGATGCTGGAGCCCTCATCGAGGTAGGTGGGCAAGTGACGGGTGATCCCAATGGCGCCTACTACCTGCCGACAGTGATTACCGGAGCAGATCACGACTCAGAAATCGCCTCAGAGGAAATATTTGGCCCGGTGCTCGTGGTTATTCCATTTGATGGCGATGACGAAGGTCTAGCTTTGGCAAATGACAGTCGCTACGGCCTAGCGGCTTCGGCGTGGACGACATCGGTGATTCGTTCGGAGAGGGCTCAGCGAGAACTTAACGCTGGCACCGTGTGGATCAACGATCACATTCCCATCATGAGTGAAATGCCCCATGGTGGGTTCAACGGCTCCGGGTTTGGTAAAGACATGTCCACATACTCATTGGATGAGTACACCCGCATTAAGCATGTTGCGGTGGATATCTCGGGTGACGCGCAAAAAGAGTGGCATCGAACAATATTTTCAATCAAGGAATGAAATTAGGACAGGGAAAGGTCATTTCGGGCGATAATACGGCTAGATACACGGGATGAAACACTAGGATAAGTTTTGCTCGAAGATTTGATAGAAGGTCTTCGAGGCAATGAATTTGGTGGGGAGTGACCTCGCCGCAACGTTATAAGGGAGAGGAATTTCATGACAACCAAGCGCCCCGAGGCCGTCGCTGCAATAGCAGGCCAGATGCGATCAGCCGTTTCACGTCGCAGGCTCCTGCAGGTTGCAGGTATTGGTAGCGCAGCCATGGTTGCTGCAGCCTGTGGTACAGGATCGAGTGACTCAGCAGGTGGCGAAGCAAGTGCGTCAGCTGCTGAAGACATGTCCGACACCGAAAAGGTTGTTAACTGGTCCAACTGGCCGCTCTATCTTGATGTCAACGAAGATACGGGCGAGTACCCCACGCTTGCCGCATTCGAAGAGGCAACCGGCATTGATGTCACTTACACCGAAGACGTCAATGACAACAATGAATTCTTTGCCAAGGTTCGCACTCAACTAGAGCAGGGCCAAGATATTGGTCGAGATCTCGTCGTTTTGACCGACTGGATGGCGGCTCTGTGGATTCAATCCGGATTCGCGCAAAAGTTTGACAAAGCGATGATTCCGAACTCGGGAAACATCATCCCTCGCCTCGCTGAAGTTAGTTTTGATAAGCCTCGTGAGTACACCATGCCGTGGCAATCAGGTTTTGCTGGACTGGGCTACAACGTGCCCGCATTGCAAAGCGCAATGGGTAAGGATGCGCTCACGTCATTAGATGAGCTATTTGACCCTGCTCTCAAGGGGCGCATCACCCTTCTCTCCGAGATGCGCGACACCATGGGCTGCATCTTGGCGTGGAAAGGGTTTGACCCATCCAACTTCACCGATGCACAGTTCGAAGAGGCAATTGCTGCCTTGACCGAGCAAGTCGACAACGGTCAGGTCCGCCAGGTGACAGGTAACGATTACATTGCCGCAATGGAAAGTGGTGACGTCATAGCAGTTATTGGTTGGTCCGGGGACGTTATCGCTCTGGGAGAGGACTTTGGTTTCTCGCTTCCAGAAAGTGGTGGAACTCTGTGGACGGACAATATGTTGATCCCAGCCTTAGCTCAGCACAAGAAGAATGCTGAGATGGTTATTAACAACTATTACGACCCGGCAGTAGCGGCTGAAGTCGCGGCCTACGTCAACTACATCTGCCCAGTTGAAGGCGCTCAAGCCGAAATGGAAAAGATCGATCCTGATCTCGCAACAGATGAATACATTTTCCCATCGAGTGCCATGCTGGATCGCGCCTATGTGTTCATGGAGTTGACACCTGAGCAAAATGAGAGTTACAGCCGACTGTTTGAAAAGGCGATCGGAAACTAAACCCAGTGTGGGGGTCGATTAAATTCGATCCCCACACTTCTTTTTAAAAACAATAATTCCCCGCAATGAAAGGACACATCGTGGCGAATGAGGGCACCCATAATGTCGAGGACTTGCACCTTCAGAACCTGACCAAAAAGTTCGGTGAGGTGGCGGCTGTGGATGATCTAACCCTCACCATTCCCGCAGGATCCTTTTTCGCCCTCCTCGGCGCTTCCGGGTGCGGTAAGACCACAACACTTCGCATGGTCGCAGGTCTCGAAGAGCCGACATCGGGGTCAATTCATATCGGTCAGAACGACATCACGAATCTTCGCGCATTTCAACGTCCGGTCAACACTGTCTTTCAGTCCTACGCACTGTTTCCGCATCTCGACATATTTGAAAACGTAGCGTTTGGCTTGCGACGCAGAAAAGTTAAAAATATTGATGCAGCGGTGAATTCCATGCTGGAACTCGTTGAACTCGCACCCATGGCTCGACGCAAGCCCACTCAACTTTCGGGTGGACAGCAGCAGCGTGTTGCCGTGGCCAGGGCTTTGATCAATCAGCCTGATGTTTTATTGCTCGATGAGCCCCTCGGTGCACTAGATCTCAAACTACGCAGGCAAATGCAAATTGAACTCAAGCGGATCCAGACTGAAGTTGGTACCACATTTGTTCACGTGACCCACGACCAAGAAGAAGCCATGACCATGGCTGACACCGTAGCCGTCATGAACGCTGGTCGTATCGAGCAGATGGGCCACCCCGCAGATATCTATGAACTCCCCAAGACCGTGTTCGTGGCAAATTTCTTGGGCCAGGCCAACCTGTTTGCGGGTGTGCGCACTGGGACGTCAAGTGATTCAATCGAGGTCGTTGCCAACGGCATTAATTTCCGAGTCCTTTCCGCGCGCAACTCGGCGCCCAGCGATGAAGTAATCGTTGGTATCCGTCCAGAGAAAATGACGATTCTTGATCTCCACGACAAGGAGACGATCCCGTCGGGCCACAACATGCTTGAGGGGCGGGTCATCGATGTTTCCTATGCTGGTGTGTCCACGCAATACCTGGTCGAAACGACATGGGGCCAAAATGTGACCGTTTTCGAGCAAAACGTGCTTGTGGGAGATCGAAGCAGTGTCGGTGACCCAGTGGTATTGCACTGGTCACCGGACCACACATTTGGTTTGGCTGGGGGAGAGACTGTTTTAGCTGACACTGCACAGATCCTTGCAGTGGGCGCTTAACCATGGCGGCAGTCCTCCCCAGCGCGGGAAAGCAATCACAAGTCTCAGCTCAGCGTAAATCCCGCACCGGTTACTTTCTGCTTCTGCCCGGCATGACGTGGCTGGCAATTTTCTTCGCCATTCCGTTTGTGACCCTTTTCATGACCAGCCTTCAGGCTCCGGTTGCAGGCAAGTCTGGGCAGTATGTTCCGGCCTTCCAAGTCAGCAACTATCCAGATGCCCTGGCAGAGTATTGGCCACAGTTTCTTCGATCATTTTTTTACGCAGGGATTGCAACTGGTCTGGCACTCCTTATCGCATATCCACTTGCATATTTCATAGCTTTTAAAGCAGGCCGGTGGCGCGCGTTGATGTTGGTGTTGGTCATTGCGCCATCGTTCGCCTCATTTCTGCTTCGCACATATGCATGGAAAACAATTCTCTCTGATGAGGGTTTCATAACAAGTTTTTTCAATGCGCTGCATCTGCTCCCAGACGATCGAATACTCAACACATCAATTGCCGTCGTCGCGGGCCTCACCTACAACTTTTTGCCATTCATGATCCTGCCCCTGTATGCGGCACTCGAAAAGATAGACCCACGTTTACTTGAGGCGTCAAATGATCTGTATGCCTCAGCATTCACCACTTTCCGCAAAATCACCTGGCCGTTGTCCCTCCCCGGCGTGGTTGCGGGAACGTTGCTGACCTTCATACCTGCCGCAGGTGACTACATCAACTCGGAGTTATTGGGATCCACGCAAGACCGAATGATCGGTAATGTGATTCAAACAAACTTCATTGAGTTCAGGGATTACCCAACTGCGAGTGCTCTGTCCTTTGTCCTCATGGCAGTCATTTTGGTCATGGTGTTCACCTATATCCGCCGAGCGGGAACGGAGGATCTGGTCTAATGCGTTGGATTAAAAGCAAACTCCTCAGTGTCATCGCAGTCTTGGTGCTCATTTATCTTTTCATTCCCATTGCCGTTGTTGCCACACTCAGCTTCAACAAGCCAGAGGGTAAATACAACACCAGTTGGAATCAATTTTCACTCGACGCTTGGACCAACATTTGTGGTGTTCCGGGCGTGTGCGACTCGTTTATGATCAGTGTACGAATCGGAATTATCTCAACTATCTTTGCCACAATTTTGGGCACCATGATCGCGTTTGCATTGGTGCGCTACAGATTCAGGGGCCGAGCAACCACTAACCTTCTGATTTTTCTACCCATGACAACCCCTGAAGTGGTCATGGGTGCCAGCCTGTTAGCGCTTTTTCTTAATTTACGGTTCCCACTGGGCGAGACCACAATCATCATCGCTCACATTATGTTCACGATTTCATTTGTTGTTGTTACTGTCAAAGCGCGACTACAAGGCATGGACCCTCGCCTCGAGGAGGCCGCTCGGGACCTCTATGCAAGTCCCCGAGCAACATTCCGCTACGTAACGTTTCCCTTGGTTGCCCCTGGGATCGCGGGCGCAGCCCTATTGGGCTTTTCGCTCTCATTTGATGATTTCATCATCAGTTTTTTCAATGCGGGAACAGTCGTGACATTCCCCATCTATATCTGGGGTGCTGCCCAACGAGGCATTCCTGTTCAGGTGAATGCACTGGCAACTTTGGTCTTTGTGGTGGCGTTACTCATCGTGTTGACCTCGCAGTTTGTTTCCTATCGCAAGCGCAAAGCACTCGAGGCTGGAATGTCCTCAGATCCCGCCATTGCGGGCGCAAATGTGAAGGGCCTCGAAGCCGCAATGCCTCGTTCCTAACTACATGGCACACTTGAGGTTAAGAGAGCCTAGATTGCGGGCTCGTGATAAGTGATTGAAGGGATTGGTGGGACGTTCAGGCGCTCGGTCTGAATCGTTACGTGTACCCCAACGTAAAGGAGTCCCATGTTTAATCTTGATCCATCCGAGCCGAGTTTTGGCAAAGTGCACAATCTGTGCCACACGCCATTTTGGCTTGACAGTGATGCACGTCCGCAGCCATTTGCGTCCTTGGAACTGGACGGTCACGCTTCTGTTGATTTGCTGATTATCGGAGGTGGGTTCACAGGACTCTGGGCTGCGGTGGAAGCCGCGCTTGAAAATCCTGACCAATCAATTATGTTGATCGAAGGTGACCGGATTGCGGGTGGGGCTACGGGGCGCAATGGCGGCTTTGTTGCCGCATCCCTCACCCATGGTTTTAGCAATGGGTTGAGTCGTTGGGCTAGTGAACTTTCCGAGCTGGAGCGTCTCGGTCTTGAGAATCTCAATGAAATCGAAAGCAGAATTCATCAATTCAACATTGACTGTGACTGGCTGCGATCAGGCGAACTCGATGTTGCGGTCGAGGATTATCAACTTCTTGAACTCGCAGAAGTGCACGAGCAAATGACGGGTTGTGGTTCTGCCTCGGAACTCCTTGGCGTTCGGGAACTGCGGCAGCGAGTCGATTCCCCCATGTACAAGGGAGCCCTGTTTGATCCCAACGTGGCCATGGTTGACCCTGCGCGTTTGGCGTGGGGTCTATCGCGTGTGGCTGTTGAATTGGGCGTTGTTATTCATGAACACACGAAAGCAACTGATTTCGTAGATCAAGGCACCCACGTTGAAGTCAAAACCGCTGGTGCCACGATTCATGCTCATCGAGTCTTGTTGGCCACAAATGCCTATCCACCGCTATTGACGCGACTAAAACATTATTTGGTGCCGGTCTATGACTATGTCATCATGACTGCTCCATTGACTGAAAGTGAACGCTCGAGCATCGGCTGGTCAGGGCGCGAAGGTATCGGTGATTCAGGCAATCAATTTCACTACTATCGAATGACGCAGGACGGGCGAATCCTCTTTGGCGGGTACGATGCCAACTATCACAAAGGCAATGGAATGGGTCCGGAGTTTGATGTGGACCTCACCAGTTTTGCCCGCCTCGCAGATCACTTTGCACAAATTTTCCCTCAACTGGCCGAGGTGAAATTTACTCATGGCTGGGGTGGCGCCATCGATACCTGCACTCGCTTCAGCGCTTTTTGGGGCACTGCACATGGTGGAAAGACGGCCTATGTCGCTGGCTACACGGGTCTTGGAGTTGGTGCCTCGCGGTTTGGGGCACTGACCTGCCTTGATCTTCTTGAGGGGCGAGATACTGAACGAACCCGCCTCGACATGGTGAGAACCAAGCCACTTCCATTTCCACCTGAACCACTTCGAAGTATCGGAATCGGCTGGACACGTCGATCGCTTCAAAAGGCGGATCGAGAACAAGGTAAACGCAACCTGTGGTTGCGAACCCTTGATTCCATGGGACTGGGATTCGACTCTTAAGGAGTTTTTAGGCCAAGGGAGGTAGGGTCACAGCATGAGCAGATATGGCGCGCAATTTGGACCGAACTTCACTTTTCTAGGTGTCCCCGAATGCGACCTCGACGTGCCAGATACCTATGGTGATGCTGATGTGGTCATCGTTGGGGCACCATTTGATGGTGGCACTTCCTATCGATCCGGAGCCAGGTTTGGTCCCAGTGCACTCAGGGCAGCTTGCTACCTCGAGCATGATGGGAGTCGCCCCTCGCTTGCCCTTCGTGTCGATGGACTCAAAGACATGAAAGTGGTTGATGCAGGTGACGTTGAGCTTTACAGCGGTGATGCGACTCGCTCTTGTGCGGACTTGGAAGTTGTCATAGAGAAAATCGCTCAGACAGGTGCAATACCTCTTGTACTTGGGGGTGACCACACAATCACCTGGCCCGATGTCACGGGTGTTGCTCGAGCGCGGGGGTGGGGCAAAATTGCGGTAATTCATTTTGATGCGCACGCAGATACCGGCGATATAACTTTTGGTTCCCTGGTTGGCCATGGCCAACCCATGCGGCGCCTCATTGAGTCTGGCGCTGTACGGGGAGACAGGTTTTTCCAGATTGGTCTCCGAGGCTATTGGCCGGAGCCGGAAACCTTAGGCTGGATGGCCGAACAAGGCATGCGTTCCTATGAAATGACCGAGATTGTTGAGCGTGGTTTAAGCGAATGTCTGACCGAGGTATTTGCACACTCGCTCGAAGATTGCGATGGTATTTTCTTAAGTGTTGACATCGATGTGTGTGATCCTGGACATGCTCCAGGGACAGGTACTCCTGAGCCTGGGGGATTAACGTCAAGGGAGCTCCTTGATGCCGTTCGCAGGATTTGTTATGAACTCCCGATTTTTGGCATGGATGTTGTTGAGGTTGCCCCGCCCTATGACCACGCAGACATCACCGCAATGTTGGGTAACCGAGTGATCCTTGAGGCTTTGAGCGCCATCGCCAGACGTCGACAGGATGACCGTGAAGGAACAACGTGGGATCCAGCCCAGCCCTTACTCGCAGACAGATTCCCAGGGGAGTAGTCATGCGAATACTCGCGATTGGGGCGGGCGGCGTTGGCACGAGCGCTGCGTTAATTGCTGCGCGTCGCACATTTTTTGAACATTGGGTGTGTGCTGACTATGACCTAGAGCGCGCAAATGATCTTGTGCAGCAAGTGAATGATTCACGCTTTGTTGCATCTCGCGTGGACGCCTCGGACAGCGCCGACATTGAAAGGCTGATTCGTGAGCATTTGATCACCCATGTTTTGAATGTTGTTGATCCACGATTTGTCATGCCGATTTTCATGGCGGCTCTGAATGCGGGTGCGAACTACATGGATACCGCCATGAGCCTGTCTCGACCGCATCCCGTGGCACCATTTCAAGAAACTGGTGTCAAACTGGGTGACGAACAATTCGAAACCGAGCACCACTGGCGTGACAAAGGGCTACTTGCACTCTGTGGCATGGGGGTAGAGCCAGGTCTGGCAGACGTATTTGCTCGATACGCGGCTGACCACCTTTTTTCTGAGATCGACGAGATCGGAATCAGAGACGGCGCAAATCTTCAGGTTGATGGCCATTCATTTGCTCCGACATTCTCCATCTGGACCACTATTGAAGAGTGTCTTAATCCACCTATCATCTGGGAAAAGACCAAAGGTTGGTACACGACCCAACCGTTCAGCGGGGCCGAAGTATTCGATTTCCCTGATGGAATTGGTCCACAGGAATGCGTGAACGTTGAACACGAGGAAGTCGTACTCATTCCTCGATGGATCGACTGCAAGCGCGTCACATTCAAGTACGGCCTAGGTGATGAATTCATTGAGATTCTCAAGACACTGCACAAGCTCAATCTCGATTCAACAAGTCCTGTTCTGGTCAAGGGCGTTGAAGTGAGTCCTCGTGACGTTGTCGCTGCTGCACTGCCTGATCCACTCACGCTCGGGGACAAAATGAGCGGGAAAACCTGTGCAGGAACTTGGGTGACAGGGTTAGGAAAAGACGGGCAACCGCGCTCGGTATACCTCTATCACGTTACTGATAATGCTTGGTCAATGTCTGAATACGGAACCCAGGCGGTGACGTGGCAAACAGCGATGAACCCGGTCATAGCTCTCGAGTTGTTGTCCTCGGGTCAATGGCAAGGTTCAGGTGTGCTGGGGCCAGAGGCCTTTGATTCAGTTCCCTATCTTGAGCTGATGTCCAGTGGATTTGGGCAGCAGTTTGGCCTCCGTGAAGACTAAGCGCTGGTAGCTTCGAAAGCTTCTTCGAGTACTGACATGGCTTCTTCCAGTAGGTGCCGTGGCATGACAAGTGAGGGAAGGAACCTAAATACGTTGCCGTATGTTCCAGCCGTAAGAGTCACGACTCCATGTTGGTGACAGTACTTGTTTAAGGCTGCCGCCCGATCTGCATCAGGTTCCATCGTTCCAGGCTTGACTAGTTCAATTGCGATCATGGCTCCTCGGCCGCGAATATCACCGATCGTTGGGTGATTAATCTGCATGTCTTTGAGGCGGGGGAGCATGATGGATTCAATTTCCTTGGCTCGCTCGTTGGCATTATTGGCCTCCATCCATGCAATGGATCCGAGGGCGGCAGCACAGGCAACTGGATTTCCCCCGTAGGTGCCGCCGAGGCCGCCGACATGGACGCTGTCCATGATGTCTGCTCGACCGGTCACGGCCGCAAGGGGCATGCCACCTGCGATTCCCTTAGCGGTGGTGATCATGTCAGGCACGACACCTTCAAATTCGCTCGCGAACCAACTGCCGGTTCGGCAGAATCCTGATTGAATTTCATCAGCGACGAAAACGATGCCGTTAGCCTGGGCAAAATCGGCCATCGCCTTGAAATAGCCCGGAGCCGGGACGATAAATCCACCTTCACCCAAAATAGGCTCAATGACGATGGCAGCAACATTGGTGGCACCCAATTCCTTTTCAATTTTAGAGATTGCCCAATTCGCAACCTCGGTTCCACCGTGTGGGCCGTCGTGAAATGGGTAGGAAATGGGCACGCGATAAATCTCGGGAGCAAAGGGTCCGAATGATTGCTTGTATGGCATGTTTTTGGCCGTCATGCCCATCGTTAGATTCGTTCGGCCGTGGTAGCCATGCTCCACAACGACAACTGCTTGCCGGCCGGTGAATGCCCTAGCGATTTTGACTGCGTTTTCTACGGCCTCGGCTCCCGAGTTGAAGAGCGCGGATCGCTTGTCGTGAGAGCCAGGTGTTAGCCGATTGAGTGCCTCGCACACTTGCACATAACCCTCATAGGGCGTGACCATAAAACAAGTGTGGGTGAAATTGGCGGCCTGCTCCTGCACACCGGCAACAACCTCGGGATTCGCATTGCCAACGGTGGTTACCGCTATGCCAGAACCCATGTCAATTAATGAGTTTCCATCCGCATCGATGAGGACACCCCCGGCGGCTTTGGTGATGAAAGTTGGGAGACCGATTCCCACGCCCGCGGATACTGCATTCGCCTTCCGCGCGAGGAGTCCCTGAGATTGTGGACCCGGAATTTCGGTGACCAACCGTCGCACCTGCTCCACCCCGTTGATGGTGTGCTCTGTTGCGAAATCTGATGTTGTTGTCATGAAAACCTCCGCAGGTGTGCTTGGGGTAAGCGTGGACACTTCTCCCGGGACGCAGTCTAAGGCCACGTTGGAGCAGGGGAAGAGCATAGGATGGATTCATGAGTACTTCACATGAAATCAATGGGGTTCACATAAACCATCACCAAAGGACCACGCTCGAGAAGGTGATGTCGCATCCAACTAACCATGACCTTCAGTGGAAAGACGTTATCCATCTGGCCGAAGCACTTGGTGAGGTGGATGAACGCCACGACGGCAAAATTAAACTGACCATTGGTGACATGAGTGAAGTTTTCGACCCCAACCACAGGAACATCAGCATGGATCAAATTGCGCACCTGCGGCAAATGTTTACCGCCGCAGGCTTCACGATCTAGGAGAACACGATGGCTGCCCACGACGAATACAATGAAATAAATCTGCATGGGAAGTTTGCCGTTGCGGCTATTGACTTTCACGAAGCTCGAATTTTCGCCCTCGAAGGAGACAACACAGGTAGGCCTGAAAGGGTTGTGGCAGAAGACAAAGACGGATTTCTGCGTAAATTACATACGAAAACAAATAACGTCGAGGGTGACTACCACACCCCAGGTGACGAGTATTGGAAATCAATCGCAATTGTGCTGCAACGAGCCAATGCCGTTGTTCTTCTTGGACATGGAAACGGGAAGGCCAATGCCTCGCATCAATTCATCGCATATGTTGAAAAGCATTACTCAGATCTTGGCGCAAAAATCTTGGGTGACTTACGCCTTGATATTGATGACCTCACAGATCCGCAGGTTCTTCGTATCGGACAAACATTCTTTGATGTTGCCCCCAAACGGAATATGCCCTAACCGTTGAGCGTGAATCAAGTGCGCCCTAATGAGACGAATTGAACAGACCCCCTTCTAATCTGATCCGTGTTGCCATATTGGGCAGCACTGGGTCCATTGGAACCCAAGCACTGGACATCATTCGACGCAATCCATCGATGTTTACAGTGATGGGATTGAGTGCATCTGGTAACAATCCGGATCTCTATGCTCAACAAATCCTTGAATTTCTGCCAGACGTTTTCGGTGTTAGCCGAGGCACGTGCGCACAGGACATTCAGATGCGGGTTTTCGCGGGCGCCCAGGAAGCAGGTTTCGCGGTTGGCGATTCACGAATCCCTGAAATGGTCGTTGGTCCCGATGCGTCAGCCCAAGTAGCATCACTTGGTGCCGACGTCGTTCTTAACGGAATTGCTGGGGCAGCGGGCCTTGTTCCCACGCTTCGGGCGCTTGAATCGGGCTCTACGTTGGCGCTGGCCAACAAGGAGTCTTTGATCATCGGCGGTGATTTGGTCAAGCGGCTGGCAGAACCAGGGCAAATAGTTCCTGTTGACTCGGAACATTCTGCACTCGCCCAAGCGATGCTTGCCGGTACACATACAGAGGTCTCAAAATTGATTCTGACGGCCAGCGGTGGGCCTTTCAGGGGTTGGACTTTGGAGCAGTTGGCCTCCGTGACTGTTGCTCAAGCATTGGCGCATCCCACATGGAGCATGGGGCCATTAGTGACAATCAACTCAGCGACGATGGTTAACAAGGGTCTCGAAGTCATTGAGGCGCACCTACTATTTGACATTCCCTTTGATGACATCGAAGTCGTCATTCACCCGCAATCGGTAGTGCACTCAATGGTGGAATATGTGGATGGCTCAACCATCGCTCAAGCGAGCCCGCCTGATATGCGCATACCCATCGCGTGGGGGCTGGCGGCTCCCCATCGCATTGAGGGAGCGGCAGCCCCATGTGACTGGTCGCAAGCTGCAACCTGGGACTTCTTCCCCGTGGACAACGCAGCATTTCCGGCGGTTGACTTGGCCCGATCCGCAGGGGCTGCAGGAGGAACGGCACCCGCTGTTTTTAATGCTGCTGATGAAATCGCCGTAGAAGCGTTTCTTGACGGGGCCATCGGGTTCGTTGACATCGTACCCATGATCAATTCTGTACTAGGTCAACATCTGGAGTCAGCCCATGTGTCAGGGAACGGGCTTACACTGGAGAACGTCCAAGATGCTGACGCATGGTCCCGCGCCCGAGTGCGCGAGATCATCGCAGCACAATGAAAATAGTCCCGTCCAACAGTGTGCTCATGCACGACGCGTGAAGAGGTGGTGTGCAGGTGCTCGAGGTGATTGGGATTATCTTGTTTGCGGCGCTCATCGGGCTCTCGATTGCACTCCATGAAATTGGGCACCTTGTGCCAGCAAAAAAGTTCGGAGTCCGCGTAACCGAGTACATGGTCGGTTTCGGTCCAACACTGTGGTCAAAGGTACGCGGGGAAACCCAATATGGCATCAAAGGAATTCCTTTAGGCGGGTACATACGAATGATTGGCATGCTGCCGCCAGCGCCGGATGATCCAGAAGGTCGTTCACGGTCCATGTCCACCGGTCGATTTGCCACAATGGTTGCGCAGGCTCGTGCAGCATCATTTGATGAAGTCGTACCTGGAGATGAAAACCGGATGTTTTACAAGCTCCCGGTGCACAGGCGAGTGATCATCATGCTCGGCGGCCCAATCATGAACCTGCTCTTGGCATTTGTGCTCTTTGCCATCGTTCTTGTTGGCATTGGGCTTCCCAAACCATCACTTTCTGTCGCAGCGGTCATTCCCTGCACGCCCACAATGGAACAGCCCACGGGCCAACCACTGCCATCGGGCTTATGCCCCACTGGCACCCAGTCCACACCGGCGGCAATGGCGGGCCTTGAGGTGGATGACACAATCCTTGCCGTCGGTGACATATCCGTGGCCGATTGGGATGCAGCAACAACTTGGATTTCTCAGAATCCGGGTGTAAGAACGAGTCTCGCGGTGGAGCGATCTGGTTCTGTAATCTCACTGCCCATTACCGTTGCTGAGGTCACTCGCCCTGAGTACGACATCAACGGCAGGGAAACGGGCGCGAGCCAGACCGTCGGTTTCTTGGGCGTTCGTCCTGGTTTCTATAACCAACGGGAATCAATTCTTGCTGTTCCCGGATTCATGTGGGATTTGACAGTGCGATCAGTTGAAGCCCTCATCTCGCTTCCCGTCAGGGTCTACGAATTAGTCACGGACACATTGATCGGTGGTCAGGAGCGTGCGATTGATGGACCGGTATCTGTGGTGGGCGCGAGCCGACTGGGTGGAGAAATTGCAGCAATGGAATCACCCCTTAACTCAAAAATTGCGACATTCCTGGGGCTTGCGGCATCGCTCAACCTGTTCCTCTTTTTGTTCAACCTACTCCCGGTCCTCCCTCTTGATGGAGGTCATGTAGCTGGTGCGCTCTATGAAGCATTAAAGCGTTTCTACGCACGATTGCGCGGCAGACCCGACCCTGGTCCGGTGGACACGGCCCGCCTCTTACCGGTGGCCTACGTTGTGGCTGGGATCCTTCTTGCCATGGGGGTTATCGTGATTTGGGCCGATTTGGTCAAGCCCATCTCGCTTGGATGATCCCAAGGACCAATAATGGTCCCGTGAGCATTGACTTAGGAATCCCTGCACCCCCACCACCCCTAGTCGCCCCGCGACGCAAGAGTCGGCAACTGATTCTCAAACATCACAGCAAGCCACTAGCAGTTGGTGGCGATGCTCCCGTGAGCGTGCAGTCCATGTGTACGACTTTGACCGCGGATGTCAATGCCACCCTTCAACAGATTGCAGAGCTCACGGCAACCGGTTGTCAGGCTGTGCGGGTGGCCGTACCAAGTCAAGATGATGCGGATGCGCTGTCCCAGATTGCAAAGAAGAGTGGCATTCCGGTCATCGCAGATATTCATTTTCAACCTAAGTACGTTTTTGCGGCGATCGATGCAGGCTGTGCGGCGGTACGTGTCAACCCGGGAAACATCAAGAAATTCGATGACAAAGTGGGTGAGATCGCGAGGGCGGCCAATGACGCAGGCACACCGATTCGTATTGGTGTCAATGCTGGGTCACTCGATCCACGGTTGTTGGAAAAGTACGGCAAGGCCACACCTGAAGCACTTGTAGAGTCCGCGCTCTGGGAAGCATCATTATTTGAAGAACATGGTTTCCAAGACATCAAGATTTCGGTCAAGCACCACGACCCGGTAATCATGATGTTGGCCTACATGCAGTTGGCGGAGCAATGTGATTACCCATTGCACTTGGGTGTCACTGAGGCTGGCCCTGCCTTCCAAGGAACGATCAAGTCGGCCGTAGCCTTCGGGGGATTGCTGTCTCGAGGCATCGGTGACACGATTCGTGTATCGCTGTCGGCACCTCCAGTCGAAGAAGTAAAGGTCGGCATTGGGATTTTGGAGTCTTTGAATCTACGTCAACGTGGACTCGAGATCGTTTCCTGTCCATCCTGTGGGCGTGCTCAGGTCGACGTCTACACCTTGGCGGAACAGGTGACTGCTGGCCTGGAAGGTCTTGAGGTGCCATTACGTGTAGCAGTCATGGGCTGTGTCGTTAACGGGCCAGGTGAAGCCCGCGAAGCGGATCTCGGCGTCGCATCGGGCAATGGCAAGGGGCAAATTTTTGTCCGTGGTGAAGTGATCAAGACAGTCCCGGAGGCTCAAATCGTGGAAACTCTCATCGAGGAAGCAATGAAACTCGCTGAGAATATGACAGACGAAGGTTCGCCAACGGTCGTTACGGCGTAGTAGTCAGCAGTGAAGAACCCATGACAATCTCTCAACAGCGACCTTCTGGGCTCCGTTCCGGAAACCATGTTGGATGGGTGAGCCCTGTCCGGGAGAGTCATTTACCGCAGGCTTGGGAATTGGCCCAACGAGATGCGGTTGTAAATGCCTTTGTGTTGAGTCGCATCGATGCTGCACGAAAGGACATGTGGCGACTTGGTGGTGCGTTGCTTGGCTATTTCACGGAAGCAGGTCTTCACTCATTGCTTTATGTCGGTGCGAATATCGTGCCGGTTCAAACCAACGATGTTTCCCGGACCCTTTTTGCGCAGGAACTCATAAGAAGTGGGCGCAGGAGTTCGTCGATGTTGGGAAATCGGCATGAGGTCCTTGGTCTGTGGAGTCAATTGGAAAAAATCTGGGGCTTGCCTCGTGAGGTCCGCGATTCTCAACCGCTTCTTGCACTTCAATCGCGAGCGACGGGACCTCGCGATGCTCGAGTGGCTCACGTGACAGAGGACCAGCTATCCCTGCTATTTCCCGCGAGTGTTCACATGTTCACTGAAGAAGTTGGTGTCTCGCCACTACTGCACGGTGGTGAGGATCAGTACCGGCGAAGGGTGGCAGAAGTAATTGCGGAGCGCAAAGCATTTGCGGTAATAGAGGATTCGCGGGCTATTTTCAAGGCTGAAGTGGGATTCGCGACCCGCGAAGTCGCTCAACTGCAGGGAGTGTGGGTAATCCCCGAGCTTCGTGGACAAGGGTTGGCAGCCCCTGCTCTGGCCTCTGTCGTGGACTTTGTCCAAGAGGAAATCGCGCCCAATGTGACCCTTTATGTCAATGACTTTAATCGTGCGGCGCGAAATGTGTATGCGCGAATCGGTTTTGATCAGGTTGGAGAGTTTGCAACCGTACTGTTCTAGATGGGAATTCACTGCGCGAGGCGATCACTCGTCAAGACCAGCCCCACACTATTCTCTGACTACCCAAAGCTAGGTACCCAAACACGAGTGAGGCAATTGTGATTTCGCGCATGTCAACCATGTTCCTTCGAACATTGCGCGATGATCCAGCCGATGCTGAAGTCCCTAGCCACAAATTGCTAGTCCGAGGTGGCTACGTTCGCAGAATTGCGCCTGGCGTTTTCTCTTGGCTTCCCTTGGGTTACAAAGTCTTTCGAAATGTGGAACGAATTGTGCGCGAGGAAATGGACAAGGCAGGATTCCAAGAGGTTCATTTTCCCTCTCTACTGCCGCGCGAGCCATATGAAACTACGGGGCGTTGGACCGAATATGGCGACAATGTCTTCCGCCTGAAGGATCGTAGGGACAACGATTACTTGCTCGGTCCAACACATGAAGAGATGTTTACCCTGATGGTCAAAGGGGAATTTTCATCGTATCGAGATTTGCCTTTATCGATCTATCAAATTCAAACCAAGTTCCGAGATGAAGCCCGACCACGAGCAGGGATTTTGCGGGGTCGCGAGTTCGTCATGAAAGATTCCTATTCATTTGATGTGGATCACGAGGGTCTGGAAGCTTCTTATGAACGTCACCGCAAGGCATACATCTCGACTTTTGATCGCTTGAATTTGGATTACGTGATTGTCTCCGCCATGGCAGGTGCAATGGGTGGGTCGCGCAGTGAAGAGTTCTTGGCTTCAGCAGAAGTCGGTGAAGATACCTATGTGAAATGTTCATGCGGGTATGCAGCAAATGTGGAAGCACTGATTATTCCAATGGCTGAATTTGACCCCGAGCTCAACCTGAATGTGGACCTTCCAAGTTCACATGTGGAAGATACTCCTCAGACTCCGACAATTGATTCCCTTGTTGCAATGTCGAATGCGCGGACGGACCTTGCTCGACCAGATCGTGCTTGGCTTGCATCAGACACTTTGAAAAATTTGTTACTCATGGTCAGGGATGGAAGCGGCACTGACCGTCCGCTCGCTATTGGCGTGCCCGGTGATCGAGAGGTGGACATGCGTCGGCTTGAAGCCGCTTTGTACCCCGACGTTGCCCGCCCATTCGAAGAAGGAGATTTTGCCGCCTATCCCATGCTGGCCAAGGGGTATATAGGACCTCAGATTCTAGGGAAAAACGGCGAAAGTGGAATCGAATTTCTCACCGACCCCCGAGTAGTTCGAGGGACTCGATGGATTACGGGTGCCAATGTTTCTGGCAAGCACGTTTTCGACTTGGTATTTGGGCGAGATTTTGATTCAGATGGAATTATCGATGTCGCCGAAGTCATTGACGGCGATACGTGTAATGAATGCGGAGGTCACCTAGAAAAAGCAAGAGGCATCGAGATTGGTCATATCTTCCAACTCGGCACAAAGTATGCGGAAGCACTAGGGCTAAGAGTCCTCGATGAAAATGGTGAACTGGTAACGGTCACCATGGGTTCCTACGGCATTGGCGTATCACGTGCTGTTGCTGCAATCGCGGAGCAACATCACGATGACAAAGGACTGGTGTGGCCTCGCGAGATTTCTCCTGCAGATATTTATCTTGTGGCTGCGGGCAAAACTCCAGAAATTTTCGCTGCGGCGGAGGACTTGGCCGATCAATGGGATGCATTAGGACTGAGGGTCATCCTCGATGACCGAAAGGGTGTGTCACCGGGCGTCAAGTTCAACGACTCCGAGCTTCTTGGAATTCCCACGATCGTAGTAGTTGGCCGTGGCTTGGAAAAAGGTGTGATCGAAGTAAAGAATCGTGTCAGCGGTGAACGGTCAGACTTGAGTGTGGACACCGTGGTCGCTGATGTGCACCGCATATGTACGACCTGAGCATTTGGACGATTGTCCTTCTCTGCATCGCGGCTGCAGCATCAGGTTGGGTTGATGCGGTAAGTGGTGGCGGTGGAATGTTGCAATTGCCATCATTGTTTTTAGCACTTCCGGCAGGCGCCGAGGTGAATGCCCTCGCAACGAACAAGCTCTCGAGCGTTTTTGGAACCGCTTCAGCTGCTCGTACATACGTTAGGCATCTGTCACCGGACTGGAAAACAGCCATCCCTATGTCCGTTGTGGCATTCGTCTTCGCGGCCCTTGGTGCATGGTGCGCACATCTGATTCCAAGTGCAGTATTCGGATCACTTGTCATCGGTGTCCTGTGCGTTGTTTGGGTGTGGACCCTTCTGAACCCTGCCCTTGGTGCAGCGACGTCCTTGCGCTGGGGCCACACCAAGAAGCACTACGTCATCGCCACACTCGTGGGTGCGGTTATCGGATTTTACGATGGCATATTTGGTCCTGGCACAGGCTCATTTTTACTCATCGCCCTCGTGGGTTTACTGGGATATTCGTTTCTCATGGCCTCGTCAACTGCCAAATTGGTGAATCTTGGAACCAACGCTGCGGCATTGCTTGTATTCGGACTCAATGGCTCAGTGTTATGGATGCTTGGGCTGTTGATGGCGAGTTTCAACGTGGCAGGTGCCATCGTGGGGGCTCGAACGGCATTGGCCAAGGGGAGCGGATTCGTTCGAATCGTCTTTCTATCCGTGGTAGCCCTACTGATTATTCGGCTTATCTGGGATATGTGGCTACACTAGGCGGACAGCAAGGCGAGCACTTCAGATTCGACAATTGATTGACCACAATAGGAAACGGTGAGTGACATGGGATTGCCAGTAAACGAATGCCGTGAACTTGCCGCTTCGATCTGTGCTGAAGCCGGGGTTGATTTAGAAGATTTCTCTGTCACCACAGCAGGTCGGCGGGAAGTGGTGCGTGTCGTGGTTGACCGTGACGGTGGAATAGATCTTGATGCTGTCGCTGACATAAGTCGATCGATCTCTGACGCACTTGACGCCCTCCCGTTGGCCGATGAATCTCCCTTTGTTCTTGAAGTGGGCTCACCAGGGGTCGACAGGCCTTTGACGGCGGAGCGCCACTGGCGTAGAGCCACGGGACACTTGGTTGAAGTGAAATTTGCTGACTCGTCGCCTACCCTGTTGGGCCGAATCACAAACGTTGAAGGAGATTCAGTGACCCTTGATGTTGCAGGGGTTGGTCCATCGATCATTCAAATACCGACTGTGTCCCATGCGGTGGTTCAAGTGGAATTCAACAAAGGAGAGTAATCATGGATATCGACGTTAGCGCATTAAAGTCGCTGGTTCGAGAAAAGAATCTCTCACTAGAGCTGGTTGTAGAAAGCATCGAACAGGCGCTCCTAGTGGCCTACCACAAAACTCCGGGGTGTTACTCACACGCTCGCGTGCAGTTGGATCGAAAATCAGGTCACGTGACCGTATGGGCGAAAGAAGAGTTCCCCAACGAGGATCCTGAGCAGCCACCGTCGTTTGGGCCAGAATTCGATGACACTCCCAGTGATTTTGGGCGGGTAGCAGCGAGCACTGCTCGACAGGTGCTTCTCGGTCGATTGCGTGAAGCTGAGGGAGACGCAACTCTCATCGAGTTCACGGGTCGCGAGGGAGATTTGGTTTCTGGGGTTATTCAACAGGGAACTAATCCGCGCATGATTCGAGTAGATCTGGGCAAAATTGAAGCGAACCTGCCCCCGGAAGAGCAATCGCCAGGGGAGATCTACACGCATGGCGCACGCTTGAAATGTCTGGTGACAGGCGTGCGTAAAGGGTTTAAAGGGCCCGTAGTAACCGTATCTCGTACACATCCAGACCTCGTGAGATCACTCTTTGCTCTCGAGGTTCCTGAGATAGCTGATGGCACGGTCGAGATAACCGCCATTGCGCGCGAAGCCGGACATCGATCCAAGATTGCGGTGCGTTCGCACAAGCCTGAAGTGAATGCCAAAGGTTCATGTATTGGTCCACTGGGCCAGCGCGTGCGTCAAATCATGAGTGAGCTCAGCGGCGAGAAAATTGATATTGTCGACCACAGTGATGATCCAGCGGAAATGATTGCGCAGGCCTTATCTCCCGCCAAGGTGACGTCGGTAACCATTGTTGACCTTGCGACGCGAAGTGCGCGGGTGGTGGTCCCGGATTACCAACTCTCGCTGGCCATCGGGCGTGAAGGACAAAATGCTCGATTGGCTGCACGTTTAACGGGTTGGCGAATCGATATCCGCTCAGATGCCCAGCCTGTTGTCGATGAGCAAACGGTCGCAGTGAGCCCGGACCCTCTGAGCGAGTGAGCGAACCATCGAGAACCTGCTTGGGATGCAAGAAATCAGTACCCAAAAGCAAACTCCTTCGGATTGTGGCCGATGCCGAGAAATCCGGCATCGTGATCGATGAAGATGGTGTGCTCCCGGGACGGGGTGCCTATGTACATCGTGGCTCTAAATGCCTTTCGATCGCATCTCGGCGGGTCCGAGCGCCGCTTCGGCTTGGTGATCGGGTAGATTTGGATGCCGTTGGTCAAGTTTTGGCTGCTATTCCGTCGGAGTAGAGGTCCCTGGCTTGGCTTTCTGTCCATAAATGTCCACCGTAAGGATCATCGTGAACATGCAAATGAGCGCTTCCTAATGAGGCCCCTCACATGAGCGTGCAGGCATGAAAGTGCATCGCGCCCAGTAACGGTTCGGACTGCAATGCCCGGGCCAAGACAGGAGAGTTGTGTCAAAAGTCCGGGTTTATGAACTCGCTAAAGAGCTTGGTTATGACAGCAAGACCGTCCTAGCCAAATTACAGGACATGGGCGAGTTCGTTCGTTCAGCATCGTCCACGATTGAGGCGCCAGTCGCTCGCCGACTCAAAGAGGCGATGCCTCCCGCAGAACCAAAGCCTGCCAAGAAGGCTGCCAAAAAGACGACCAAGAAGGCTGCTGCAACCCAAGAGTCTTCCTCTGAGAATCTCGATTCAGACGGGAGTGCGAGTACGACTGCACCCTCCATGAAGGCAGTTCCAGCGCCACCAGAAGCGACAACTGCAAGCGCAACAACGCCTGCTCCTCCCGCTACTCCGGTGCCGTCCGCTGCCCCCACACCGGCACCACGCCCTACCCCGAGTTCGAGTGCAACTCCAGCAACTCCAAAACCAGCAACTCCAAAACCGGCAGGTCCAAGACCCGGAAATAATCCATTTGGTGGCAGCACGGGAATGGGCAAGCCCGCTCCACGTCCGGGCAATAACCCATTCGGCACACCCGCGTCCGAGCGACCAGCCGCCCCGCGTCCCGGCGGAGTGCCCGGCGCTCCACGGCCCAATCCAGGAACCATGCCTGCTGCGCGACAGCGTCCGGCGGGTCCAGGAGCGCGCCCAGGAGCGCGCACGCCAGGAGCCCCTGGTGGCTTCGGTGCTCCCGGCCGTGGACGTCCCGGAGGTGCTCCAGGTGCTCGCCCAGGTGGTGCTCCAGGTGGTGCTCCAGGTGGTGCTCCAGGTGGTGCTCCAGGTGGTGGGCCCGGTGGCCGCGGTGGCTTTGGCAACCGCTCGGGCGGACGAGGAAATGCCGCAGGTGCCTTCGGTCGGCCCGGTGGTCGACCCTCGCGTGGGCGCAAATCAAAACGTGCCAAGCGTCAAGAATTTGACAACATGGAGGCACCATCGATGGGTGGTGTCCGCCTCCCACGTGGCAACGGTGAAGTAGTTCGGCTTCCACGTGGCTCAAGTCTCACCGATTTTGCTGAGAAGATTGATGCATCCTCTGCTGATCTCGTGAAGGTATTGATCGGTCTCGGTGAAATGGTTACCGCGACG
Source organism: Candidatus Nanopelagicales bacterium (assembly GCA_017857175.1). Lineage (GTDB taxonomy): Bacteria > Actinomycetota > Actinomycetes > S36-B12 > S36-B12 > UBA4592. The sequence continues at coordinate 123,723 of JAFMDS010000001.1, forward strand.
CAGTCAATCGACGACGACACATTGATGCTGCTCGGAACCGAACTCAACTTCGCCGTTGAAGTCGTTTCTCCGGAAGACGAAGATCGCGAACTGCTTGAGACCTTCGACCTCGAATTTGGAGAGGATGAAGGAGACAGCGCCGACCTCGCACCTCGATCACCTGTTGTCACGGTCATGGGTCACGTTGATCATGGTAAAACTCGATTGCTCGATGCGATTCGGAAAACTAATGTGATTTCAGGTGAAGCGGGTGGGATCACCCAGCACATTGGCGCCTACCAAGTGGTTGCCCACACGCCTGACGGTGAGCGGCCAATCACTTTCATTGATACTCCGGGTCACGAAGCGTTTACCGCAATGCGTGCTCGTGGCGCTGAGGTCACAGACATTGCGATTTTGGTTGTCGCAGCTGATGACGGTGTCAAGCCACAAACGATTGAAGCACTCAACCACGTGCAAGCAGCAGGAGTTCCCATCGTGGTGGCCGTCAACAAGATTGACAAGGAAGGTGCTGATCCAACAAAGGTTCGTGGACAACTGACCGAATACGGTCTAGTGGCTGAGGACTTTGGTGGAGACACGATGTTTGTTGATGTGTCCGCCAAGAATGACATCGGCATCGAGTCTCTATTGGAGGCAGTCCTGTTGACAGCAGACGCTGCTCTGGACCTTAGAGCGAATCCGAATCAAGATGCACAGGGCGTTGCGATTGAGGCTCATTTGGACCGTGGCCGTGGGCCTGTTGCAACCGTTCTCGTTCAGAGGGGAACTTTGCACCTCGGAGATTCAATTGTTGCAGGTGATGCCTTTGGGCGCGTTCGCGCGATGCTCGATGATGCAGGGAACCCTGTCAATGAAGCCGGCCCATCGGCGCCCGTGCAGGTGTTGGGCCTCACATCGGTACCCGGTGCTGGTGACAGTTTCCTAGTGGTCTCGGAAGATCGAGTTGCCAGGCAGATTGCTCAGACTCGTGCTGCGCGTGAACGTAACGCCATGTTGGCTAAGAATCGTGTCAAGCGTTCGTTGGAAGACTTCCTCGAATCCATTGAGCGCGGCGAAGTATCTGAGTTAACTCTGATTCTGAAGGGCGATGTGTCTGGATCGGTTGAAGCGCTGGAAGATGCATTGCTCAAGATCGATGTAGGCAATGAGGTTTCCCTACGCGTTATTCACCGTGGAGTTGGCGCGATCACGCAGAACGATGTCACTTTGGCGAGTGCGTCAAAGGCAATTATTCTGGGATTCAACGTGCGGCCTGAAGGCAAAGTGGCAGAGTTCGCAGCCCAAGAGGGCGTGGATGTTCGCTACTACAGTGTGATTTACCAGGCCATCGATGAAATTGAGGCAGCGCTTAAGGGCATGTTGAAACCTGAATACGAGGAAGTTCAACTGGGAACAGCTGAGGTTCGCGATGTGTTCAAGTCATCCAAGTTTGGCACGATCGCCGGCTGCTTAATTCGCAGCGGTGAGGTAAAGCGCAATACCAAGGCACGACTTGTGCGCGACGGTGTTGTCGTTGCCGAAAGCCTTAACATCGCCTCATTGCGGCGATTCAAGGACGATGTGACCGAGGTCCGGGAAGGATTTGAGTGTGGTATCAACCTTGGAAACTATCAGGATGTCAAGGTTGACGACATCATCGAAACCTTCGAAATGCGCGAAATAAAGCGCAAGTAGGGACGGAACTTATGGGAAGCGAAGCGCGGGCTAGGAAACTTGCCGACCGCATCAAGGTGATTGTTGCCCAAACCTTGGAGTTCAAGATCAAGGACCCTCGGCTTGGCTTCATCACCATCACGGACGTCCGTTTAACCGCGGACCTGCGCGATGCTTCTGTGTTCTACACCGTCTACGGCTCAGATGAGGATCGGGCAGCAACTGCCGATGCACTTGCTTCAAGCAAGGGACTTTTGCGCACGGAAGTTGGCAAGGGCACAGGGGTTAAATTCACTCCGACCTTGGAATTTGTGCTCGATGCGATCCCTGAGAATGCGGCGCATGTCGAGGACTTACTGCGCGCAGCGGCAGAAGATGATGCACGCGTACACCAACAGGCGGAGAAAGCAACGTATGCGGGTGAGCCAAATCCGTATCGCGAATCTGACGATTAGAAGCCCATTCAGTGCCTCACATGAGTGGTGTCGTTGTTGTTGATAAGCCGGGCGGAGTCACCTCGCACGATGTTGTCCGAGACTTGCGTCGAGTTTTCGGAACACGCAAAATCGGCCACGCGGGAACTCTCGATCCAATGGCCACAGGGGTGCTGGTCCTTGGGGTTAACTCTGGTACCCGAACCCTTGGACACCTGACGCTGACGACAAAGGCTTACAGCGCCACGATTCGACTGGGTGCATCGAGTTCAACGGATGATGCCGAGGGAACTATTTCATCGACAACAAGTGTTGAACACCTCACGGACTCGCAGATTCGTGAAAACCTCGCTCAGCAAGTTGGCATTATTTGGCAGCGTCCCAGTTCAGTGAGTGCAATCAAAGTTAATGGCAAGCGGGCCCATGAGCTCGTGAGAGCCGGCGAAAGCGTCGAACTTCCACAACGTCAAGTAACTATCCAGTCGATCGATATTGACAAAATTTCTCGTGACGGTGTGTGGTGCGATATCACTGTAAATGTTGTGTGTTCATCAGGAACATACATACGAGCGATCGCACGTGATTTGGGCGAATCACTTGAAGTAGGCGGACATCTGACGGCGTTGCGGCGTACAGCCGTAGGTCCCTTCGGCCTCGACAGTTCGCATTCGCTCGAATCCATTATTCGCGCAGAAAATCCTTGGAACGAGGTTCTGGATCTCGGATCCGTAGCGCAAATGGTGTGGCCCAGCTTCTTTGTCGATGAAAGCCAAGAAAGGGCTATAAGCCTCGGTCAGAGGATCCCAACGCCTGATCCTGGCGGCGCAGGAACCATCGCACTATTGAATCAGCACTCAGAGCTTCTTGCCCTCGCTGAGGTCACAGGAGATGTGGTGTCTTATAAGGCTGTTTTTGTGAACAACTCGTGACCGAATATCCTGCACACATGGCAGAGGTGTCGACGAGTGCGGCTCCCCAGCGGCGTAGCCACTCATCGCCGAAAACAGTGTGTATTGGTGTTTTTGATGGCGTGCACCGCGGGCATCAAATGATGCTCAAGGTAGGGCGAGCGGTGGCTCGTGACAGTGATACCGAACTTGAGGTGGTCACATTTGATCCGCATCCTGCGTATGTTGTTAAACCGGAGTCTGCGCCCCCAATGATTTCCAGTATCTCCGAGAGAACAGAACTCCTTTTAGCTGAAGGTGTGGAAGGCGTTCGCGTGATCCCTTTCACCATTGAACTTGCGCAACAAACCCCCGAGGAGTTCGCCAAACAACATCTTGCCGGATGTCTCCATGTTGTTGTCGGGCAGAACTTTACTTTCGGTGCGGGCGCAGCAGGAACAGTAGAGACTCTGCGAGACCTAGGGGGGACCTATGGATTCACAGTTCATCCGGTTGACCTGGCCACAGATGGAGATGGGGCCACGCTTTCGTCGAGCCGTGTTCGTGGCCTTGTCCATCAAGGCGATGTTGCGGGGGCAATGCAGGTTTTGGGACGAGCATTTAGCTTGGCAGGCACTGTCGTCTATGGAGATCAGCGTGGCAGACAACTCGGGTACCCGACAGCCAATCTGCGGTGGGACATGAACCGGCTCATTCCGGGTGACGGTGTGTATGCAGGGTTTCTCAGGTGGAACTCTCACCGGTACCCGGCGGCAATCTCGGTGGGCACAAATCCTCAGTTCGAAGGTGCCGAGAAGCGCATTGAGGCCTATGTATTGGATCGAGATGACCTCGACCTCTACGGGCAGACAGTCGAATTCGAGTTCACCGATTTTCTGCGCAGTCAAGAGATTTTCCCAGATCTTGACGCCTACCTGGATCAAATGAAGATCGACGTAGCCCGCGCTCGCCCGCCCATGCGTACTCAATCCTGAGGGCTGCTAGGCTACGGTCATTGGACGGTTTGGAGGCGGCACCTCAGCTCCCGGATTCGTGACACTTAAAATGCGTGATTTCACGCTTGGAAGGAACACATGTCGCTCGACACTGCAACAAAGCAAGAAATAATCGCCGAATACGGCACCAAGCCCGGAGATACCGGCTCACCAGAGGTTCAAATTGCCATGCTGAGCCGTCGGATCGATGACCTCACCGGTCACCTCAAGACTCACAAGCACGATCACCATAGCCGGCGCGGCCTGCTCATCATGGTCGGTCAACGTCGTCGTTTGCTCAACTACTTGACCAAGACTGACATTAATCGTTATCGCTCAATCATTGAACGCCTCGGATTGCGCCGATAGTCGTGATGAATGCAGTTCGCTTGGCGGGCTGCATTCATATTTTTTCGGTTGACTCACCCTGAGTTCCAGCCGATTTTGTTATAACAATCAAATAATGACGCTCAGAGCAAACTTTGCGTAGATGTCGGTCCTCGGTAGTGATTTTCGGAAATTTTTCCGCGAATCTCGATCGAAGACCGCCGATACCGCGGAAAGTCTGTGCGAGCGTCCTCTCTAAAAGGAGGTACCCGTGGAGGGTTCCGTAACGACGGCTAGTGCCGTCATTGACAATGGATCATTTGGTACTCGTACCATTCGATTCGAAACTGGTCGTCTTGCCAGGCAGGCCGCAGGCTCTGTTTGCGCTTTCCTAGACGACGAAACAATGCTTCTGAGTGCCACTACGGCCTCGAAGCAGCCCAAGGATCAATTCGATTTCTTCCCTTTGACGGTTGATGTTGAAGAACGCATGTATTCGGTAGGGCGCATTCCCGGGTCATTCTTTCGACGTGAGGGTCGTCCCAGCGAAGACGCAATTTTGACCTGCAGGCTCATCGATCGTCCTTTGCGCCCAACGTTCAAGAAGGGTCTGCGCAACGAAGTTCAGGTTGTCGTGACCGTCATGGCGCTCAACCCCAAAGATCTTTACGATGTACTGGCAATCAACGCTGCTTCAGCGTCCACTCAACTGAGTGGCTTGCCATTCAGCGGACCTGTTGGCGGAGTCCGAGTTGCACTTATACGTGGACAATGGGTTGCATTCCCAACTCACGAGCAGCTCGAGGAGGCAGTCTTCGACATGGTCGTCGCTGGCCGTATAGCCGGCGACGATGTTGCCATCATGATGGTGGAAGCCGAAGCAACTGAGCGCACCATCGAATTGGTCGCGGGCGGTGCCACCGCCCCAACCGAAGAGGTTGTCGCAGAAGGTCTTGACGCCGCTAAGAAGTCCATTCGACTCCTGTGCGAGGCACAGGCCGAACTAGCCGCCGCCGCAGCCAAGCCTGTGGCCGATTTCCCCGTGTTCCTGGAATACGAAGACGATGCCTATGCAGCAGTTGATAAGGCTGCGGGCCAAGCCGTTGCACAAGCACTCACCATTGTGTCCAAGGCCGAGCGCGAGAATCGACTGGATGAAATCAAAGCTGACGTCATGGCATCGATTGGGTCCGAGTTTGAAGGGCGAGAGAAAGAAATGAGTGCGGCCCTTCGGTCCGTGACCAAGAACGCTGTTCGTGAGCGAGTACTGCGAGACGGGGTTCGTATCGACGGTCGCGGTTTGGCCGATATTCGTACGCTGTCTGCTGAGGTAGAAGTTATTCCTCGTGTTCATGGTTCGGCATTGTTCGAACGTGGTGAAACACAAATTCTTGGTATTACAACGTTGAACATGTTGCGCATGGA
>JAFMDS010000042.1 GCA_017857175.1 Candidatus Nanopelagicales bacterium
CACGGTGATGATGACGATCACGGTGATGACCACGATGGCGACGACGACTAATTCACATTTTGTCAACCCCAAGCAATAAGCACAAAGGATTTGGAGAAAGCAATGGCTACGAAAAAACCCGGTGCTTCCCGGAACTCAAAGTTAATTTCCACCGGACTAGCAGTTGCCACTGGCGTGGGAGTTGTCGGGTTAATTGGTGTTCGAGCAGCACAAGATGCACAGGCGCAACAATCTGACAACTCGCAATCTGACACTGCGGTGCCCCAAGAAGCTTTGAGTTCAGGTGGATACACGCAGGCGCAATTGGACGCGTACGCCCAAGCATTGGCACAGGAAGCCGATCGCCTGAATCACTATCGTGATCAGCTAGCGGCTCTGGTTAATGAAATTTCTTTGCAGCAAAGTCAAAAAACAGGCGCTGCAAAAATTCAGCAACCTGACAAGCAAAAAAATATCTCGAAGCCGCAATCCAACGCAAATTCCGTGCCCAAAGTCACGGCGGCTCCCGCACCCAAGATCACAATTGCTAAGCCGGCACCGCAGATCCAGCAACAGGCCAAACCACAGGCCCAATCAAAGGGATCAGGATGATCACGGCGAATCGAGATTCTTCGACATCAAGATTTCGCGCCATGGGCAGCGATATTTCGATCACGGTGTGGGGTACGGGGTACCAAGAGATGGTAGCTCTCGCTGCTGCCCGGCTCGAGATTCTTGAGCAAGCGTGGTCACGCTTTCGCCCCGATAGTGAGTTGAGTCGGGCCAATGCGCGCGCAGGATTCGGTGCATTTGAGGTTTCCCGTGACCTCGCAGAGTTGGTGCAACGCATGCTGGATTCAGCAGAACTCACCCACGGTTTGTTCAACCCGACCATGGCTCGAATCATGGAATCACTCGGTTACAACGTTGACTTCCCTCAGGTTGCGGCCAGTTCGATTGATTCATTGCCCTCAGTACCGACTGTTAATGGGATCACCCTGAACGGCAACCAGTTGATGCTCTCCCCTGGCGTTGCCCTCGACCCCGGTGCCATTGGCAAGGGCCTAGCCGGTGACATCGTGTGCCGGGAGTTCATGGCGGCTGGTGCAGTCGGTGTCGTAGCGGATATCGGTGGTGATGTTGTTGTTTTCGGCACTCCTGGAGATGACAGCTGGCGCATTGCAGTTGTGGACGAATCCTCACCCCAATCGTGTCTGGCGACGGTTTGCAATGAATCTGGATCCTTTGCCGTGGCAACAAGTTCAGTTATGCGTAAGCGCTGGGCAGGAGTGCATCACGTGATCGACCCGCGCACCGGAACGGTCTCAGAAACCGACTTAGTGCAAGCAACTGTTGTTGCGGATTCGGGCTGGAAAGCCGAAGCGCTTGCCACCGCAGCAATGGTGCTCGGGTATCAAGATGGCGAAAAGTTTCTCAATGACATGAACATTGAGCACGTACTTGTTTCGAATCAACTAGTAGGGAGTGCAGCATGAACGACATCGCATGGAGTTGGTTACTGATCCGTGCCAGTGGAGTCACCGCTTGGGGTCTACTTACCGCGGTCATTGTTTGGGGACTGTTGCTGCGCACCAAGCTCCTAGGATCAAAGGCAACTCCCGTTGCACTTTTGCACATGCACCGTTGGTTGGGTGCACTCGCACTAGGCGCACTTGCAATTCACCTCGTGACACTACTCATTGATCCGGTTGTTCATTTCTCAGTGACCCAGATCTTGATTCCTTTTACGGCACCGTGGCAACCCTTTGCTGTCGCGCTGGGAACTATTTCCCTGTGGCTGATGATCCCCGTCTCCCTCATTGGTCGGATTCGCACCAAGCTGGGCAAGAAAGGGAATGTGTTCTTTAAGCGTTCCCACTTGATGGCCTACTTCGCGTGGCCCTTCGCCACAGCCCATTACGTCTTGGCAGGCACTGATGCAATGTCTCAGTGGTCCATTGCTGCACTTATTGCGGGCAGTGCCGTGATTGTCTTCATGTTGCTGGCCCGAGCATTTGTTCCACCTGCGGCGCGCAAGCCTCGCGAACCTCGACCTGCGAGTGCGACACCTGTGAGCACGCAGGAGCCCGTGAGCGCGCAGGTTCCCGTGAATGCGGACGCAACCGATAGGCTGCCCGCAGGTGAGCGCGAGCTAGAGGGAGCGCGAACCTAGAACTTTAGGCCTCGTTATTACCTGAACCAAGGAGTCACATGTCGGCGCAATCACCCTTGAAGGATGCCTCGATTCTGATCACGGGTGGCACCGGTTCATTTGGCAAGGAATTCCTCGCAACGGTTCTCGCGGAGCATGACCCTGCTCGCGTTGTGATTTTCTCCCGAGATGAACTCAAGCAGTATGAAATGAAGCAAAAGTGGGGCGATGACGATCGAGTCCGCTTCTTTCTAGGTGACATCCGTGACCTTGAGCGGCTTCAAATTGCGCTCCACGGTGTTGATCACGTGGTGCACGCGGCAGCCCTCAAGCAGGTAGACACCGCTGAATACAACCCGATGGAGTACGTCAAGACCAATGTCCTCGGCTCAGAGAACGTGATCCGTGCATCCATGCTGGCAGGTGTCAAGAAAGTAGTTGCTCTTTCCACTGACAAAGCATCATCACCCATCAACCTCTATGGCGCAACCAAACTGACCGCCGACAAGTTGTTCATCTCTAGTAATAACTATGCCAAAGGTTATGGCTCGCAGTTTGCGGTTGTCCGTTACGGCAATGTCATGGGTAGTCGCGGTTCAGTTATCCCGTTTTTCAAAGCACTAGCCGATAAAGGTGAGCCACTGCCCATCACCGATATGCGCATGACACGGTTTTGGATCACCCTCCCGCAGGCAGTTGACTTTGTCATTCAAAGTTTCGCAGATATGAATGGTGGAGAACTGTATGTTCCCCGCATTCCCAGCATGAAAGTCACTGACCTGGCTGAAGCAATCGCACCAGGCGCCCCGCTCGTTGAAGTTGGGGTTCGCCCGGGTGAGAAGTTGCATGAGGAAATGATTTCCCCTGAAGATGCGCGGCGCACGATTGCGCAACCAACACGCTACATAGTTCCACCGACGCTTGCAGAGTGGGGATTTGTTGAACCTGCAGGGGACATAGTTGCTGATGGCTTCTCCTACTCGTCAGACACGAACGATCAGTGGCTCAGTGTTCAAGACATCCGCGAGCTCATGACCCAACTGGGCATGTAGCCGATAAATCCCATGGATAGCAATGCGAATTCATCAGCGCTTGGGCTTGATGGTTTGCTCGGCTGGACTCAAGCTCGACATGTTGCACACGCGGCCGGACGCCCGCTGCCATTTGCATCCGCGAGGCTCGATGAAGCACATGGATCCTTACTAGGTGAACCGCTTGTTAGTTTGGCAGACGAACCCAGTTGCGATGTTGCCCAGTTCGATGGATTTGCATTATGCGCGAGTGGCCCCTGGACCGTAATTGAGCTGGCAGCCGATGTCGCACTTCCCCAACATCATGCGGTCAAAGTGCGAGAGTTCGAACCCATACCTCCGCACACTGATGCAGTTATTCCCATCAGCGCATCTGTCGTCGAAGACAATCAACTGATAGCGCGTGACTCTCTCAATGGAACCCCAGATGAAAATGCGCGACCCGAATTGGGCAGCGGAATTATTCGACAGGCGGCATTCGCCAGTGCTGGCCGCGAACTTGTTGCCGCAGACACCCTGATTAATGCGCAGGTCCTGTCACTTGCGGCCGCCGCAGGGTTTGATCAACTCACTATTTGCCGGCCGCCCGTTGTTTCAACCCTCGTCATTGGCGCAAGTTTGTTGGACAAAGGTGCTCCCCGTGGTGGTCGCGTGCGTGATGCATTGGGTTTGAGTGTGCCCGCATTCGTCGGTGCGCTGGGTGCCCGCGGTAATCCGCGCGTGCGAGCACCTGAGACGCGCGATTTACTGCTGCAAGAAATCGATGACTCCACAGCTGACCTGATCATCACAACGGGATCAACGGCTCCAAGTGGCGATAATTTATTGCGCACGGTTTTGCGCGATCTTGCGGCGCATTGGTTGATTGATGGAATCACCATGACTCCGGGATCTCAGACTTTGTTGGCGCGATTGCCCGATGGGCGCCTTCTTCTGGGACTGCCCGGTGATCCTCGCAATGCACTTGCGGGCCTGCTCACTGTCGCACCACCACTCATTGCGGGGCTTCGCGGCGAGCGGTGGCAGGAGAGCACGACTACCGCGTTACTTATCGATGAAGCCCCGTTGCCGGACTACGCCGAGGATTCCACGATCGTCCCGGTGAGCGTTCAGGTGACCGCAGCCGGCCGCACCGCCACCCCTTTGCCCAGCGATGGTCCAGCGGGTCTCACCGGATGGGCTCAGGCCACCGATTTTGCCGTTATTCCGCCCGGTAGCGGGGCTCGCGGTGATGTCGTTCTCACCATAAACATGCAGGGAATCTAGAATTCCCTGTATTTCCTACCTTGTTAGTAGGTAATTAGCCTCATTTGGGTTAAAGTCACCGGGTGCTTGATTTTCTGCAACTCGATTTTTATCTCAGTCTCGGTGGCTTAGTGGCCGGCCTCATGGTGGGTTTGACCGGAATGGGCGGCGCGGCTCTGGTCACGCCCATGTTGGTTCTCCTCTTTGGCGTCTCCCCTGCAGCTGCCGTCTCCAGTGACGTCGTGGCCAGCGCCGTGATGAAACCCGTTGGCGCATTTGTGCATATTCGCGCCAAGTCCGTGCACTGGCGGCTGGTGTGGTGGTTATCGGTGGGCTCTGTTCCCGCGGTGCTGCTAGGCACACTCGTTTTTGCCAAGGTGTTGAATACCGATGCAGCAGCGGAAACTATTCGAACCTGGATAGGCGTGGTTCTCGTCATCGCCTTGATAGCCATGATTGCCAAGGGTTTTGTGGCCAAACGCGCGGGCACTATTCGGTCACAATCAGAGTTGCTCGGAACCACCATGCCCGTGAAAATTCCACAAACAATTGTCCTTGGTGCTGTTGTTGGTTTCTTCGTGGGCCTCACCAGCGTGGGCTCAGGATCTCTGATCGTCACGAGCCTGCTCCTGCTCTATCCCCTCCTGCGACCTTCGGTACTCGTGGGAACCGACCTGACCCAAGCAGTCCCCATGCTGATTGCGGGAGCAATTGCCCATGCCGGCTTCGGTGAGATAAGCATCGCCGTGGTGATTTCCCTCCTTATTGGTCAAATTCCTGGAGTGTGGATCGGTGCCCGCATGTCATCACGCTATGACGGACACGCCCTGCGATGGCTCCTTATGGTGGTCCTGGCGGCCACAGCCGCTAAGTTGCTCGGAGCACCCAGCATCATTGCTGGCATGATTGCACTCGTGGGAATGGGAGTTGTCGGAGTCTTGGTAGTTCGGGATCGTGGCAAGTAATCATCGTCGTCACGGCGACGACCTTCTCGACGACGACTCCGCCGGCGGCATTCAGCGAACTTTGCTGTTCGCGGGCCGGCGCATGAGCCCGTTCACCAACATGACCCTCAGGTTGTTCATCGCACTCATGGCTCTTGTCGTCACCGCTGCCGTGGTCTATTTCGAGCGCGACTGTTATGTCGATAACGGCATGGAAGGTCCACTGACCTGGATTGATGCGTTCTATTACGCAACAGTGACTCTTTCAACAACCGGCTATGGCGACATCGTTCCCATTTGCGAATCCTCACGGCTTGTTAACACTCTCGTGGTTACACCACTTCGCTTTCTGTTCCTGATTGTTTTAGTCGGAACGACTGTTGAGGTACTCACACGAAAGACACGCAATGAAATCCGCTCCCGTCAATGGAGGAAACACGTGAACAACCACACGATCATCATCGGGTACGGAGTGAAAGGCCGTAGTGCCGGCAAGTCACTCGTCGATGCCGGATACGTCAAGAACACCATCATTGTTGTCTCCCCTGATCGCGAGTCCTGTGAACAGGCAACGCGCGATGGACTGGTTGCGATCAATGGTGACGCTCGCAGCGAAGAAGTTCTTAAAGATGTCTCTATCGAAAAAGCCGGCCAAGTCATCGTTGCAACGGATGAGGATGACACCAGCGTGTTGGTGACGTTGACCGCGCGCAGGCTGGCAAAGCCCGAATGCAAAATCATTGCTGCAGTTCGCGAGTCACAAAACGCTGACATTCTCCGTCAGTCGGGTGCCAACAGCGTTATTCCTACCGCTGAGTCTGCAGGACGCTTGATGGGACTTTCTGTCATTAGCTCCGAGGCTGGCGCCTTGATGGAAGACCTTCTGGATTCCTCTCGCGGTCTCGAGGTCACCGAACGAGAAATCAATAAAGATGAGTTGGGGCTCTCGCCTGCCGAACTCGACATTCGCGGTCAAATAGTTCTCGCCGTTATTCGCAATGGCGTGACCCACCGGTTCTATTCTGAAAGTATTCGACTACTGGAACGCGGCGATCGCCTGGTCGTTATTAAGTACAACAAAGAGGAGGCCTGATGTTTGCCATCACCCAAAAGGCAGCAGGAGGACCAGAAACTCTCGAGTGGACCAAAGTGCCCGATCCACGCCCCGAACCAGGCGAGGTCATCATTGACGTCACCGCAACGGCGGTCAACCGCGCTGACATTTTGCAGCGCCAAGGTCACTATCCGCCACCCCCTGGAGCCAGTGAAGTCCTTGGACTGGAGTGCTCGGGAACCATTGTCAGTGTGGGCGCAGCATTGACTCTCGATCGAATTGGTGAGCGCGTCACAGCACTGCTCCCCGGTGGTGGCTACGCACAAAAAGTCGCTGTCCCCGTTGGTCAGGTCATGACGGTGCCAGAGGGTGTGAGCCTGCTGGATGCCGGTGCACTTCCCGAGGTTGCCTGCACGGTGTGGAGCAATCTGAAGTGGGTGCTCAACCTGCGTGAGGGCGAAAGCATTTTGATTCACGGTGGTGGCTCTGGCATCGGCACCATGGCCATTCAGGTGGCAAAAGCAATGGGCGCCAAAGTTGTGGTGACCGCGGGTAGCCAAGCAAAACTGAATACGTGTGCAGCACTCGGTGCTGATGTTCTTATCAATTACAACGACGCAGATTTCGTTGAGGTTGTTACCAAGGAACTCGGTGGCGTTGACGCAATCCTTGACAACATGGGTGCCGCCTACTTTGAACGCAATATTGAGGCGCTCAAGCGCAATGGACGCATGGTCATCATTGGCACTCAGGGTGGCGCGACAACTGAATTCAACATTCTGCAGGCACTTCGCAAGAATGTAAGCATTTCGGCGACATCGTTACGCGCGCGTCCTGATAATGAGAAAGCTGCGATCTGCCGTGAGGTGGAAAAAGTAATTTGGCCGTGGATCACAGACGGAACAATCAAGCCAATCATTGATCGCATCATGCCGATCGAGCAAGCAGCTGCTGCGCAACAACTTCTTGAGAACGGTGAAGCAACAGGAAAAGTTGTGTTACAGGTTCGCTAACTTGTAGTTCTAAACAAGCGCTGCGATGCGCCTGTTCAGATACGGCGAAAAGTAACCCGCATACTTTTCTTGCAACTCGGGTTTGCGCCAGTCACTTCCTGTGACAATGCCACGACAACTTACAAGCTCACACAAACACTGAAATTCGTCGTAGTCACTGGCATCACACATGGCATAGTCAAAAGAAAGCTCTTCACCCGGTTCGATATCGCGCATTGCGACAAGCACCTGTGATCCGACCAGTCCACAGTTGGGTTCGCACGCGTGGTTGAGCATGTCGCCTGGTTCAGGGGTGTCGCTCGACACCAAGTACAACTCATGATCGATTTGAATGGAGCGGCCCTGTCGGTCTTCTGACATGCCAGACAATGTCGCGCGGTCAACAACCCAGCCACCAAAAGCAGCCACGGTCTCACCTTGGGAAATGCGTTCTATAACAAACGAGCCCCAACCTTTTTCCCCTGCGGGTCGAGCTTGGGCTTTCGGTGTTAACCAGTTGTAGTCCAATGAAGGTCCTCTCCAACAAAGGAGCCTGAGCCAGACGCTCGAGGCAAAGTGAAGGAACTATGCCACATGAATGTGAACAAATGCCAGCCCGGTTCCGGCAAACCTGCCTCACGGTAGGTTTGGGGGGTGATTGACCCACAAATCCTGCGCAATGACCCCGAGGTCATCCGCGAATCCCAGCGCCGCCGCGGCGAAGACACTCAGGTAGTTGACCTGCTCGTGGCTGCTGACATCGCGGCCCGTGACGAGCAAAGAGTTTTCGATGAACTGCGCAACTCTCAAAAAACCCTGAGCAAAGAAATTGGCCCTCTGCAGGGGCAACTCAAGAAGAACCCAAGCCCAGAGTTGCAGCAGCAGGTTGATCAGTTGATGGAGCGAGCGAGCAATCTGGCGGCCGAGGTGAAAGCGGCTGAAATCAAAGCCGATGACAAAGCACGTGAGGTGGAGAACCTCTGGCTCCAGGTTTCGAATTTGGTCGACCTTCGGTCCCCTGTTGGTGGGGAGGAGGACTTCACCCTGCTGGAGACTGTGGGCACACCACGCGATTTCGCTGCGGAGGGGTTTGAACCAAAGGATCACCTGACCATCGGTCAAGGTCTCAAGGCCATTGATACCGAGCGCGGTGCAAAAGTCTCAGGGTCGCGTTTTTATTTCCTCACCGGTCATGGTGCGATGCTCGAGTTTGCATTACTCAACCTGGCCATGGCGCAAGCTCAGGTCAATGGGTTCATTCCCATGATTACTCCCGCACTCGTCCTGCCCAGTGCAATGGAAGGCACCGGTTTTCTCGGACAGGCGGCAGAGAATGTGTACCGCGTGGAATCCGATGACATGTATTTGGTGGGCACGAGTGAAGTCCCCCTCGCCGCCTATCACTCGGATGAAATCATTCCCGCAAGCCAATTGCCATTGCGTTATGCAGGTTGGTCAAGCTGTTTCCGCCGTGAAGCTGGAGCATCCGGCCGCGATACCACTGGAATTATTCGCGTGCACCAATTCGACAAAGTGGAAATGTTTGTTTACTGCGATCCCGCGGATGCCCAAGCCGAGCATGAGCGCCTGCTGCAATGGGAGAAGGACTTTATCAACGCACTCGAGATTCCTTACCGCGTGATTGATGTCGCAACAGGCGACCTAGGGTCCAGCGCCGCTCGTAAGTTTGACATTGAGGCGTGGATTCCCACTCAGGGTAAGTATCGCGAGGTGACGTCAACGTCAAACACCACTGAGTTCCAGGCCCGGCGCTTGAAGGTTCGCATGCGCGATGACAATGGCACGCGGCCATTGGCAACTCTGAATGGAACCCTCTGCGCAATGCCCCGAATAATCGTTGCGATACTTGAAAATCATCAAAACTCTGATGGCTCCGTCAATGTGCCCGCTGCACTCCAACCATTCCTTGGCGGCCTCACAAAATTGACCGCTCCCGCGACAAAATCTGCGGGGAAGTAATGGCTTATGTCGCTCGCGATCGCCGCGACGAATCACCCGTACCTGTTCACCAAGCTGGCGAACCACTGCCCATTGATTGGCGCCCTGAACTTATTGCTCTTGATATCGATGACACGGTTGTGCAGCACCTGGGCAGTGTCCCGGGAGTTGTGGTTGATGCAATTGAACGCGTGCAGGACGCGGGAATCAAAGTCACACTGGCAACCGGTCGGTCCAGCAGCACCACGTTTCCCATTGCGCGCGCCGTCGGGATCGATGATCTCGTTGTGACGAGCAACGGGTGCGTGCTCTCCTCGGTGGAAACCCGAAAGACCCTTGAGGCCATTACCTTTGATCCCACTCAAGCACTCACTGAACTCATGCATCTTGTTCCTGATGCTGTGTTTGCGGTCGAGGACCTCCACGGTGAATTTCTCACCACGCATCTTTTTGACACCGGACCACTTGGCCTGACAATCCGGCAGGTCCCGATCGAGGATCTTTCCAAGGATCCCGTGGTTCGCCTCGTTGTTCGCAGCGAGAGTCAAACAACTCGCGGTTTCGCTGAAGTGGCGCAGTCCCTTGGCTTCCACTCTGTTGTGTTTGGAATTGCCGATGTCGCCTGGATGGATGTTGGACCCAAGGGAGTGAACAAAGCCACCATGCTCACTGAGGTGTGTGCCCGTCGCCATGTTGATCCGACTCGAACAATTGCAATCGGTGACAGTTGGAATGACGTAGAGATGCTCGAATGGGCTGGACTCGGTGTAGCCATGGGCAGTGCCTCACCCAAAGTCGCCGCGCACGCCAACCTCATGACGGCTCCTGAGGCGGGCATTGGGGTTGCCCAGATTCTTAATTCAATTCCAGTCTAGATTCACGCAGCGAAAGCCCCTGTTAGTCCTGAGATGGAACGATATCGGCAATCGCCTCGTGCAGTGCCAACCGCCAATCACGCATTGGTGCCATGCCCACCTCAGCCCACCGTTCGTGACCGAGGACAGAGTAGGGCGGACGCGGGGCAGGACGCACGAAACTTGATGAGTCAGTAGGAAGAATCCGCTCGGGATCTTCATTGATCTCGACCATTATTTGCCGGGCAAACTCAAACCAAGATGCAACACCACTGTTGGTGGCGTGGAAGATTCCCGATGCCCCGGGAACATCGATGAGAGCGACAATTTGATCTGCCAGGTCCCCGGCATAAGTGGGTTGGCCTACTTGATCTATCACGACGGTGAGAACATCGCGCTGGCTTAGTGCGCGAATAATTGTTTTGACAAAATTTTCACCGTTGACTCCGTACAGCCAAGCGGTTCGAACAATGAGGTGATTCTCAGGCAATATTTCTTGAACATACTTTTCACCTGCAAGTTTTGTGCGACCGTACGCTGTGATCGGTTCTGCATGATCATTTTCTTGATAGGGCTCCGTCGCGTTGCCTTCGAACACGTAGTCGGTGGAAAGGTGGATTAGTCGAGCCCCAATTCGCGCGCATTCGTTGGCAAGAATTGCGGGGCCTTCAGCGTTGACGGCAAATGCTGCGGTCTCTTTTTCTTCAGCCGAATCAACAGCAGTCCATGCAGCGCAATTGATCACAACATCAGGCATGACCTCGGCAAAAAGTTCAGCCACGGATTCCTGTGAGGTGATGTCAAGATCAGGTAAGTCACCTGCGAAAACCCTGTCCTGTGGTCGATCGAGATAGCGGTCAATGAGTTCTGAACCCAATTGGCCATTGCTTCCCGTGATCAAAACCTTCATGAGAGTTACTTGATCGCTGCCTTAGCTTGCAGTGGACGCCACCAGGCTTCATTGTCTTTGTACCACTGGATGGTTTCAGCCAAGCCATCAGCAAATTTATGCTGTGGTTCATAACCCAATGCGCGCAACTTTGAATCGTCCACCGAGTAACGGCGATCATGGCCCTTGCGGTCTTCAACAGGTTGGACGCTTGACCAGTCAGCACCCATTGTTTCCAGTACCGCTTCAGTGATCTGGCGATTATTGAGTTCGAGCCCGCCGCCAATGTTGTAGGGCTCACCGGGTGCACCCTTTTCAATGACGAGAGCGATTCCGCGACAGTGATCGTCAACATGCAACCAGTCACGCACATTGAGGCCATCGCCATAGAGTGGAACTTTTTTACCATCCATCAGGTTCGTGACAAACAATGGAATGAGTTTCTCAGGAAATTGATAAGGACCATAGTTGTTGGAGCAACGCGTTGATGACACGTTGAGGCCATAGGTAACGAAGTAGGAGCGAACGAGAAGTTCGGCGGCAGCCTTGGCTGCTGAGTACGGGGAGTTGGGCAGAAGTGGCTCGTTTTCGGTCCAGGAACCCTCATCGATTGAGCCATAGACTTCATCGGTCCCGATGTGAACAACCCGCGCAATGTTGTTGCGCAAGCACGCATCAAGCACCGTTTGGGTACCCACAACATTTGTCACCACAAAATCCTGAGGCCCGTGAATTGATCGATCAACATGGGTCTCCGCTGCGAAGTTCACCACAACGTCATGGCCGGGAAGCACTTGGTCCAGCAAGTCTCCATCGCAAATATCACCCTGCACGAATGTGTAACGAGGATCATCAGACGTTGCTGCCAGGTTTTCTAGGTTTCCGGCATAGGTCAACTTGTCATAGACCGTGACGCCCTCGATCTGACCGAGGCCAGGGTAGGCGCCTGCTAGTAGTTCACGAACAAAATGGGAACCGATAAACCCTGCGGCGCCGGTAACCAGAATTTTCATGATTTCCCCTTGAGTTTGTTCAACCATATTAATGCGGAGTCAAAATCAAGATCCGTTACCCCTGGACGCACATGGGCTTCACGGCCGTCGTGACGGGGATAGGACCCCAAGAAGCGAACGTCAGAACACACGCGGTGCAATCCCATCAACGCCTCGCTGACCCGGAGATCATCAACGTGCCCTTCAAGATCAACGCTGAAGTAGTAATCACCCAGCGATTTCTTGGTTGGGCGAGACTCCAATCGAGTCAGATCAATACCTCGAACTACAAACTCGGTCAGGATCTCCATCAAAGCACCCGGATGATTCTCCCGCATGAACAAACTCAAGGTTGTTTTGTCAGCACCGGTCGCTGCTGGGATCTCACCAGGAAGTTGCACCAGCACGAATCGAGTGCTGGCATCGGGGTTGTCGCCTATCCCAGAAGCCAAAACTTCAAGGCCGTAGATTTCCGCTGCAATTTCTTGCGCCACCGCTGCATCGAACAGTGAAGGTTCGGCGATCAAGGATTCAGCCGCAGACGCAGTTGACATGGACGGGATGTAAGCAGCCTCAGGAACATTCTGATCAATCCAACGCCTCACCTGCGCTTGAGCGTGTGGGTGAGTCGTGATGTTTTTGATCGATGCAAGATCGGTGCCCGGGCGAACCAGTAGTGAAAATTCAACGGGGAGAACGACTTCATCGACAATGACTAGGCGCTTGCCATTGGAGAGTTCATCCAATGTAACTGAGACAGACCCTTCAACGGAATTCTCAATCGGTACTAACGCGGCATCAACATCACCTGCGCGTACGGCATCCAAAGCTGCCAAAACGTTGGCGGTGGGAACCGCTTCTGCACCGGAGTCCAGGGCACCGGATGCCTTGAGAGCGGCTTCCGCGAATGACCCACGTGGACCTAAATAGGCAATTTTGTTTGTCATGCTCCACCTCGCAATGCTGCCGCCACGGCGTTCTTCTCTTCTGGTGAAAGGTCAATCTCGGAGACACCACCAACAATTGACTTGAGGTAGGAGCGGGTCTCTGACCGACCGTGAATGCTCGTGATGATCAAACCATCACCGTAATCATCGACCAGCGCTGCCGAAAACGAGTAGCGCCCACCCATGTTGTCGAGTGCGTCATAGCGGGTGACCGCAACGTGTCGCAGTGCGATGGAAAGCCCGCGCTGGAGTTGACTCAGGGAGTAATCGATGCCTTTGACGTCATCAGACAACTCCGCAAATTCTTCGCGGGTGCGAGAGAGCACATCAAGGAGTGTTTCCTTGCCTTCATCTACGCGAAGGAGGGAATAGGAGCGGTGTAAACGCGAGAGTTTGCTCAACGCAATGACACCGATCGCAATGCCGACAACCCCGACAATGATGCCCACGAGGGCCACGATGGTGGCGGTTTGGGCATCAAGATTCACAAGTCTCAGCGTAGTGCGCCTCATGGGCCACCCAGAAACTGCACCAAATCACCCGCCAAGCGGACCGCCATGACACGATGGGTCGCGTGAACGACGTCCAACAACTCGCCCTAGAGATATTTTCTCGGTCTACTGCATCGCTCTTTGGCCTATTCCTTTTTATCGCCACCACGATCAGTTTGCTGCGCACCGTCGTCGTTCCCCGCTCCCTTACCTCCGTGATCGCCGACACAATTTCGAATTTCGTCACGTGGATGCATCGAACCATCGCTTCAACCCGGAAAACCTATAAAGGGCGCGACGCGGTTCTTGCCTGGAGCGGGCCCATGATCATTGTGAGCCAGCTTCTCACCTGGCTGCTGCTCTATTTTGTTGCCTACGGACTCTGGATTTATGGGATCGGCGGGGTGAACTTCGGCGGAGCGTTCCGCGAAGCCGGCTCCAGTCTGTTCACCTTGGGCTTTGCTGATAGCACCAGTGCCAGTCCCACGATCCTTGACTTCATGGCCGCGGCCACGGGGCCCATCGTGATAGCCCTACTCATCGGTTTTCTTCCCACAATTTATGGCGCATACATTGACCGCGAAGTCAATGTCTCTCTCCTTGGCGTTGCAGGAGGCCAGCCCAGTTGGGGTCCTGAGTTTCTTGCCCGCTTGTCACTCAATGGCCAACTGCCCGACTTGCCCACCCGCGTTGAAAGCTGGATTCATTGGCTGGGCAATGTGCGCCTCACTCACATGACTTACCCCGTGCTTGTTCAAATCCGCTCGGCAAGCCCCTACCGACATTGGCTCATTTCAGCATTGTGTGTGATGGATGCCGCTTCCTTGCATCTGGCTCTCACCAAGACACTTCCACGCCAAGAGAGCTCTGAATTATTGATTCATGGAACCCAAACTCTTGAAACAATTTACGCCTCACTGTTGATCAGGAAAAAGTTTGGAGCCAACCTTCCCTTTGTGGGTAAGTACTTTGGCGCTCCCACACCGACAGAACGCAAGTTTCAACAGATGCCGGGATACAAACCGGGGACCATCGCTGTTGAAATGGCATCAACCGCAGATTCAACCCGGGGTTACAGCAATCGAGCAATCAACATAATGCGTGCTGGTGAACAAAAAGGAATTTCACTGACCCGCGCTGAATTCAACGACGCTGTTGCGATGATGCAAGAAGCTGGCTATCCCATTGAAGTTGATCTCGACACCGCGTGGGAGCAGTTCTCGATTTCGCGCAAGCGCTATGAATTCGCTGCCTATCAGCTTGCCTATGCCCTTGATGTTGTACCTGCACCATGGAGCGGTCCACGCAGGAAGCCCACACCCACTATTGAGCCGACTTCTGCCGTTGAACTACTCAAAACCCAAGTTCAAAAAGATGCGAGTTTAACTACTTCAACCACGCCAAATGACGTCTCTACGCATCCCGCAGCGTCACCTGACGAGAAGTCAACCCCGAGCGAGCCCGACGCTCAGCATCACTGAGCGGTTTTGATTCGGCCAATGCCTCCTGCAAACGAACCCCGAACTCTGCTGCCGGTTCTTCGATAGCTGCCGCACCTCGCCCAAGGGGCAAGTCCCAGACGGGAACAATCAGGCCTTGTGCGCGGAACATGCCCACGAGCCTGGTGTCTGGACCAATCGAATCAGCACCTGCCACGTGCAACCGGGCTAGTGCATTGAGCAGATCGTTCTCAGGAGTGGACATGATCCAGCGAAGATGCTCCTTCTCTCCCATTTGAGTCCAGTAACCCGAGGCGATGGATGTGAGCTTTTGCGTGGGGTTGGCATATTGGCTGGCACGCTCAAGGGATGCTTTGACATCGTCGGTTAATTCGGTATCGGCTTCCATCCAGAAATCAAAGTTGTCGTGGACAACGACATCAAGAACATCGTTAACATCAATCATGTCTTGGGCTCGAGGCGAATCCATGGTGACTCGTTCCAAGCCAACAGGTTCCCCGTACGGAGCATCCAACGCGCGCGCCAGTGCATTGGCAAGGTCGCGAGAAGCATCACCGCTGCCCGTGTTGATTTGCAGACCCAAAAGGATGTCACCATTGGCACGAACAAGCGCGGGGTAAGCCATGGGAAGCACGGTGGCAAGAGTGACATTGCGACCATCGCCCACGCCTTGGGCCAACTTCAATGTCGCTGTTGCTGATGGAACAAGTTCACGCATCGCAACGATGTCACACTCGCTGGCAAAGCCATCAAAAGGTCGATTCGGTGCGGCAACGGCTTTCGATGCTTCTTTGCCATGGCAGGCCTTGTACCGCTTGCCCGAACCACATGGGCAGGGTTCGCGCATGCCTACCGCGGGGACTTCACCCTCAATAACGGATTCGGGGGCCAGTGGGGTGGACTTACCTGATGCGCGATTCTTTTTAGCCATAGTGGAAAAGATATCGGCTGCGCCTATCTGGGGAACCTCAGGTGCGCTAACACATCACCGGGACGATTAGAAATGATTGCATCAACCCCCAGCTCAACACAAAGGTCAACATCTGCCATGGAATCAACTGTCCAGACATGCACCTGACCGCCGTGTTCATGAACGCGGGAGACATAGTCAGGGTCTTTGTGCAAATACTCAACACCAATTCCCGCGAATCCCACCCCTTGCGGTAAGACACCCGACTTGAACCTAAATCTCGGTTGGTCCATCAAATAGACGGAGCCATTTCCTGGAGCCATCGCTGCAAATCGCGACACAGCCCTGCGGCTAAAGCTCATGACACGCGCTCGAGATGAATTGAGAAGCCCGTACCGATTGAGAACGGTGATCAATTCCATTTCAACATATTTGCCGTAGCGCACCGGGTGCTTGGTTTCAATGGCAAATTCAATCGTTTGCGAGGCATCAAGGACCGTTGTCAACAAAGTTTCCAGCGTCAACAGGCGGG
>JAFMDS010000080.1 GCA_017857175.1 Candidatus Nanopelagicales bacterium
GGATTCAGTTGCATGGGTTATGAAATCTCAGGAGCATGGGGCGCCGCCATGGCTCATGCTGAATCACCCGATTCATCACATGGCGATGTTTTCGCTTTTGTCGGCGATGGTTCATATTTAATGTTGAATTCAGATATTTACTCTTCGGTGCTCTCTGGCAAAAAATTTATCCTTTTAGTGTGCGATAACGAGGGCTTCGCGGTCATTGAGCGTTTGCAGGTGGGCCAGGGAGGTAACTCCTACAACAACATGTTGCGTGATTCAACGGGAACGGGCAGCGCAGCTCGCGTTGATTTCGCCGCCAATGCCCGCTCGTTGGGCGCCGAAACCATTTCGGTTGCTTCCATGGAGGAACTCGAAGCGGCCCTGATCACTGCCCGTAAAGCTACAAGCACCGTGGCGATCGTGCTTGATGTCCGCGAGTCAGATTGGACCGAGGGCGGAGCGTTTTGGCAAGTTGGGGTCCCGGAGGTCAGTTCCTTGGTCTCTGTAATCCAGGCGCGGGAAGCCATGGATCAGGGTCTGAAAACACAGCGTCGCGGGCGGTAGTCGGCTCCGGTCGGTGCTTGTTCATAACGACTTGATAACTCATTGGCAATTGTCCTGTGCCAGACCCTTGGCTCAGACCATTATTGCAATGTTGGAACGTTCCAATTTTAGTCTAGGCATTGGGCGTTCTTACATGTGAGACACACATGATTATGTGCAATATCGCGCCACCCGGTGCATAGAGAAGGGAAACCCATGAGAGTAAGCAAAGTTGCAGTCGTTATTGCGGCTGCTTCAGCACTCGTGCTCGCTGGCTGTTCCTCCGACAGTGGAGACACTGCTGCGGACAGCGGCACGGCAGCTGCAGACACTTCCAATGCAGATATGAAAATCTGCATGGTCACACACGGTGATGGCGGTGGATTCTGGTCCGTTGCTAAGGCTGGCGCTGTCAAGGCTGGCGAAGACCTCGGTGTGACATTTGATTACCAAGAGTCCAACAATGATGCCGAAGCACAAGCACAGCTCATTGAGGCTGACGTCTCCGGTGGTTGCGATGCGATTGCAGTGTCAGCACCAAACCCAGATGCCATCAAGGACGCAATGGCCAAGGCTGAAGCCGCTGGCATCCCATTGGTCACGATGAACTCCGGAAGCCAGGTTTTCAAGGAACTGGGCGCATTCACCCACGTTGGCCAGGATGAAATCATCGCGGGCCGCGAGGCAGGCACCAAGTTCAAAGAAGCTGGAGCAACCAAGGTTCTCTGCCCAATTCAGGAGCAGAACAACATTGGTCTGCAGGAGCGTTGCGACGGAGCCAAGGAAACATTCGGCAACGTTGAAAACCTCCAGCTCTCAGCAGGTCTTGCTGACCTTGCAAAGAGCCAGGCCGAGATCCAAGCAAAGCTTGAATCGGATCCTTCAATCGATGCCGTGTTCGCACTCAACGCTGACATTGCTACCGCTGCAGCACTTCCTGCAGCACAGGCAACAGGCCGCGACATCATGATCGGCACCGTTGACCTCTCGGGTGACGCAGTGCAGGCAATCGCTGATGGCGACATCATGTTTGCAATCGATCAGCAGCAGTACGCACAGGGCTACCTGTCCGTTGCGCTTCTCTACCTGAACTTGCTCAATGGGCATGAATTGGGTGGCGGTCTGCCGATGTACACCGGTCCTGGTTTCGTTGTTCAGGACAATGCCACACTCGTACAAGAGCTGGCTACAAACGGTACTCGCTAGTCCGTTGAAAAAGGATTGTGTGGGTGAGGCGCAATGCGCCTCACCCACACACCTCAATCAGTAACCACAGGAGAGATATGTCGACCGCAATCGCAGCAGGTGATGAGCGTTTAGCTCGTAGCAGCACATTCGTCAGAGTCATGCGTCGCCCGGAAATTGGCGCGCTCATGGGTGCGATTGTGGTTTATGTCTTTTTCTCAGCAGTTGATACAACAGGAACTTTTGTCGGCCTTAACGGGGCCGCGCGGTGGACCGACGTTGCCGCCACAACAGGAATCGTCGCAGTAGCCGTAGCCCTCCTCATGATTGGCGGGGAGTTCGACCTTTCTGCAGGTGTCATGGTGGGTACCTCTGGCCTTTTTGCTGGCCTGCTCATCAGCGAATACAACATGCCAGTGTGGCCAGCTATTGCACTCACATTTGTCTTCGCGGCCTGCATTGGCTTGCTCAATGGTTGGCTTGTGGTCAAAACGGGTTTGCCGTCATTCATCGTCACACTTGCTATGTTCTTCTCGCTGCGGGGAGTGAACCTGGGTGTCACCAAACTCCTCACAGATACCGTGCGTGTGGCAGACATTGACGAGGGTGAAGGATTTGAAAGCGCACGCGCAGTCTTTGCTGCTGAACTTTGGCAGCCTTATGGCTTCAAGGTTGCTGTGATTTGGTGGGTGGTCCTCACCGTTATTGCGACCTGGGTGCTCACGCGAACCAAATTTGGCAACTGGATTTTTGCCGTCGGCGGTGACAAGCTCGCCGCACGCAACACGGGTGTCCCTGTCAACCGAACCAAAATCGTGTTGTTCATGTACACCTCGACATCGGCTGCACTCGTTGGAATCATCAGCTTGATGCGCCTGCGTTCCATGCAGGCAGGCCAGGGTGTCGGTGAGGAATTCGTCTTCATCATTGCCGCGGTTGTCGGTGGCTGCCTACTGACGGGCGGTTACGGCTCAGCAATCGGTGCATCGATTGGTTCCGCCATCATCGGTATGGCCTTCATTGGTATCGCCTACGCAGGCTGGAACACAGACTGGTCGTGGCTGTTCCTCGGTTTGATTCTTTTCGTTGCAGTTTTGACCAACAGCGTAATTGGTAAGCGATTCTCGGGAGGCCGAAAATGACGATCGACAACACCGCTGTTGACACTGCCGCACTTCGGCTTGATGGTGTCACCATGCGCTTTGGCAGCGTTATTGCACTGAGCGATGTTTCCATACATGTTGACCCAGGCACCGTTACCTGTGTTCTCGGAGACAATGGCGCGGGCAAGTCGACACTCATCAAAATCCTGAGTGGTGTTTACACGCCATCTGACGGCAACTTCCTGCTTGAAGGCAAAAAAGCGAATTTCTCCTCGCCGCGCGATGCACTCGACCAGGGAATTGCCACCGTGTTTCAAGATTTGGCAACCGTTCCGTTGATGAGTGTCTGGCGCAACTTCTTTTTGGGCAATGAACCAACAAAAGGCTTTTTCCCGTTTCGCCGACTCAACACCAAGTACGCCAAGGACGCATGCAA